>NZ_JBKTXS010000013.1:0-53875 GCF_046951855.1 Lentihominibacter sp.
CAATAGTACCTATGATAATAAGATACATAAATGTAAAAAGAGGAAAGGCCAGAGATGTTGTCAAAGCCAATGATAAGGAAAAGTCGTTTGACGAGTTGTTCCCGCCTCTGACTGAAGAAGAACATAAGGAGCGCGCAGCAGCGTATGCTGTAGAAGCAGCGAGAGAATAAATTCTTGACAAATATATTCAGGATGAATATAATTACACCATAATAATATAAAAACTTTAAACCGATGATTAAGAATAGTAGGTCAGGTTTTGAATTCAAAGAGAGTCGCGTGCGGTGGGAGAGCGATAAGGATAACCGGATCGAATGGACTTATGAGGGCAGACGAAAAGCTGTATAGCCGAGTAGAAACTGACGGGATCTCCGCCTGTTATAAAGGGAGTGCGTATGATAGCTGTACGTGAAAAGATAAGGGTAGAATCGTTATCCTTGGGTGGCATAACAAAAGCAGCGCTTTTGTCCCGTAGCTGGGGCAAGAGCGCTTTTTATAATTGGGAGATATTGAGTTTTTCTATTTCCTGAAAAAATATTATTAACAATGTCAGTAAGTGAAAGGAGTTTTAAATGAAAACTAAAATACCGCACAGAATATATCTTACAGAAGATCAAATTCCCAAGCAATGGTATAACCTAAGGGCAGATATGAAGGAACAGGCCGCTCCTCTGATTAACCCTGCTACAGGCAGGCCTGCGGCTCTCGAAGATCTTTATCCTGTGTTCTGCGAGGATCTGGCAAAGCAGGAGATGGATGATGAAACCAGATATTTTGATATTCCTGAGGAAGTTTTGGATATTTACAAGATTTACAGACCATCACCTTTATGCAGAGCCTATAATCTTGAGAAAGCTTTGGATACACCGGCAAAAATATACTATAAATTTGAAGGAAATAATACATCCGGAAGTCATAAACTGAATTCTGCTGTGGCTCAGGCATATTATGCAGGAAAAGAAGGTCTTAAAGGGGTAACTACAGAGACGGGAGCCGGCCAGTGGGGGACAGCTCTCTCGGAAGCTTGCTCATATTTTGGACTGGATCTGGAGGTTTATATGGTTAAGGTATCATTCCAGCAGAAACCTTTCAGAAAAGATATCATGAAGACTTTTGGAGCAAAAGTTTTCGCATCACCTTCAGAGAGAACGGAGGCTGGACGAAGGATCTTGGCGGAAGATCCGGATAACAGCGGAAGCTTGGGCTGTGCCATATCAGAAGCGGTGGAAAGGGCTGTTACAAGCGATGGGTATAAATATGTACTTGGTTCGGTCCTCAATCAGGTGGTGCTTCACCAGTCTGTCATAGGCCTTGAATCGAAAACGGCTATGGAACTTTGCGATGAATATCCTGATATAGTTATAGGATGTGCGGGAGGCGGTTCGAATCTCGGAGGCCTTATAGCTCCGTTTATGCAAGATAAGCTGACCGGTAAGTCAGATCCGCGGTTTATTGCTGTAGAGCCGGCTTCGTGCCCATCTCTTACAAGGGGTGTTTATCGATATGATTTCTGTGATACAGGAAAGATTACTCCTATGGCTAAGATGTATACGCTGGGCTGCACATTCAAGCCGTCGGCCAATCATGCAGGCGGCCTTAGATATCACGGGATGTCCCCGATACTGTCCAAGCTGTATCATGATGGATATATGGAAGCTGTAGCGTATGAACAAACTAAGGTCTTTGAAGCAGCAGTTCAATTTGCCAAGCTTGAGACGATTCTTCCTGCCCCGGAATCGGCTCACGCCATCAGAGCGGCTATAGATGAGGCATTGAAATGCAGACAGACGGGAGAAGCAAAGACTATTCTATTCGGTCTTACAGGAACAGGATACTTTGATATGACAGCGTATGCTGCGTATAATGAAGGGAATATGAATGATTATATCCCTAGTGATGAGGAACTTAAACCTGCTATAGAGGCTCTTCCTAAGATACCGGGAATACAGGAATAGTAAATATGGGTGTTTACAATTCTTCATTTGTATCTTATTATATAAATAGAAAGTTATAAATTTAACAGAGAGGTATTTATGAGAATTTTTGACACCAAAGTACAAGAATTAAAGTATACGGTATTAATGGAGCTGGCATGGCAGACATGGAGGGGCAATGATGCCTTCATGGTGTTTAATGAGATAGCCGATGAGATTGTCAAGAAGGATGCGCCTCCGATGAGCTGCTGTATTTACAAGGACAGAGCCATAGTGGCAGAGAGAATCAGGATTGCCCTTGGCGGTAATAAAAATAACCCTAACATTATTCAGGTGATAGATATTTCATGTGATGAATGTCCTGTGGCCGGTCATGTTGTAACAGATCTGTGCAGAGGATGTGTAGCTCACAGATGTTCTGATGCGTGTAAACTGGGGGCGATAACATTCGATGATGAGCAGATGGCTCATATAGATAAGGATAAGTGTGTGGAATGCGGAAAGTGCGCAGAAGTGTGTCCTTACAGTGCCATAACCAATTTTAAGCGGCCTTGTGAAAAAGCTTGCAAAGTAGATGCCATATATATGGCAAAAGATGGTGTCGCCACTATAGACAGCGAGAAGTGTATTGCCTGTGGCGCATGTGTATATCAGTGTCCTTTCGGAGCTACTCTTGATGTGTCCAGTATAACCGATGTTATCAAGACGATAATGGCCAGTGAAAACAATGAAAAATTTAAAGTATATGCGGTAGTAGCTCCGGCTATTGCCAGCCAGTTTACATATGCCAAACCGGGACAGGTAATAACGGCGATCAAGGAAGTTGGCTTTTACGGAGTTGAGGAAGCTGCACTGGGAGCTGATATCGTGGCTTATAATGAAGCGGAAGAGCTTCAGGAAAGAGAGCTGATGACATCGTCGTGCTGTCCTGCTTTTGTCCAGTATATAAAGAACAATTTCCCGGAGATGGAGAAGTATATATCTACCAGTCTGTCTCCTATGGCTGAAGCCGGAAAACTCATAAAAAAATATGACCCTGACTGCAAAGTTGTGTTCATAGGGCCGTGTACCGCTAAAAAAGGGGAAATAAAGGATCCAAAGGTGGCTGAATATATCGATTATGTTTTGACTTTTGAAGAACTTCAGGCTCTGATAGACAGTAAAGACATTGAAGTAGAGGAACTGCCTGAGACGGATCTTAATACGGCGTCGCCTTTCGGAAGAAATTTTGCAAGATCAGGAGGCGTTGCAGACGCGGTTGCGGAAGCCGTTAAAGAGAGAATAGGTGATGAAGTTAAAGTTAATCCGATAGTGTGTGACGGTATTGATCAGTGCAAATCTGCACTGACCAGAGCAAGCAGAGGGGTACTGCCCAATAATTTCATAGAAGGAATGGTGTGTGACGGAGGCTGCATAGGTGGGGCAGCTTGTCTTACCCATGTGGATAAAGCCAATAGGAAAAAGATCGAGGCGTATGGAATAAGCGCCAAGATCAAAGAAATACAGGAAGCTGTAGAGCAAGCCAACAACAGAGAATAAAAAATTATATAGCTTGCAATGATTATATTAATATGGTAAGATGAATTGTTAGCAAATTTACCTGCGGCTTAGTCGGGCGAAACTCCGACGGCGACTCGGCGGCAGGCGAATAAGAATAAGGAGGAACAGAATATGATAACAACTGAAAAAAAAGCGGAAATTATTAAGGAATATCAGAGAAAAGAAGGAGACACAGGTTCTCCGGAAGTTCAGATAGCAGTACTGACATACAGAATAAACGATCTGAACGAGCATCTTCAAATACACAAGAAAGACCATCATTCAAGAAGAGGTCTTTTGAAGATGGTAGGACAGAGAAGAAACCTTCTTAATTACCTGAGAGAGAAGGATCTTGAAAGATACAGAGATCTTATCACTCGCTTAGGTTTGAGAAAGTAAATTAAACTTAAAAATTTAGGCGGGCTCATATTGATCCCGCCTGTTTTTTATCATGCAGGAAATATTGCATAGATGTTGTTAGAAGAAAGAATAAACAGGAGGTAGTTGTTTATTATGAAATTTACAGATTACAGGACTTTTAAGACAGCCATCGGCGGCAAGCTTCTCGAACTTGAGATAGGAAAAGTATGCGAAATGGCTAATGGACAGGTTATGGTGAGATATGGCGATACTGTGGTTAATGTTACGGCCGTAGCGTCTAAAGAACCGAGGCCTGATATTGATTTTTTCCCGCTTTCTTGCGACTATGAGGAAAAGATGTATGCAGCCGGAAAGATTCCCGGTGGATTTATTAAAAGAGAAGGCCGGCCGAGTGAAAAGGCTATACTTAATTCAAGGCTGATGGACAGACCTTTGAGACCGTTGTTTCCTAAGGGTTTTTTCAATGATGTGCAGGTGGTGGCGACTGTTATGTGTGTCGATCATGATGCGCCGTCTGAAATTGCCGCTATGATAGGATCATCAGTGGCGCTTGCGATATCTGATATTCCGTGGGACGGACCTACGGGATCTGTTCTTATAGGAATGATTGATGGACAGTTTGTGGTGAATCCGTCATTGGCGCAGAGAGAGGAAAGCAGTCTGCATTTGGTGGTTTCCGGTACTAAAGAAGCTATTATGATGGTAGAGGCGGGCGCTGAAGAGGTGTCTGAGGAAACTATTCTGGATGCTATAATGTTTGCCCATGAAGAAATAAAGAAGATAGTAGAATTCATAGATGAGATCGTGAAGGAAGTCGGCAAGCCTAAAATGGAGCTGGAGCTTTATAAAGTGCCTGAAGATATAGAAGCAGCGGTCAGAGAATATGCAGAAGATAAGATGAGAGCCGCTATCCAGACTTATGACAAAATGGAGAGACTGGATAATATGGATGCTGTGGAAGCTGAGACAAAAGAACATTTTGAAGAGATATATCCTGACAACAGTAAGGATATCGGCAATGTGCTTTATTCTATAACCAAGGAGCAGGTGAGAAGTCTGATCCTTGATGACGGAATCAGACCGGATAACAGGAAAGGTACGGAGATCAGGCCGATATGGTGTGAAACCGGTCTTCTTCCGAGGACACACGGTTCAGGCTTGTTTAAAAGAGGACAGACTCAAGTAATGTCTATTGCGACTCTGGGACCTCTGGGCGAAGCGCAAACTATTGATGGAATAACGGAGCAGACTGAGAAAAGATATATGCATCACTACAACTTCCCACCTTACTCTGTGGGAGAAGCAAGACCTATGAGAAGTCCGGGAAGAAGAGAGATTGGACATGGCGCATTGGCAGAAAGAGCGCTTTTGCCGGTATTACCTGATGAGGAGGATTTTCCTTATGCTATCAGGGTAGTATCTGAGGTTCTTTCCTCTAATGGTTCTACATCGCAGGCATCTGTATGCGGAAGCTGTCTGGCTCTTATGGATGCAGGTGTTCCTATTAAAGCTCCTGTTGCCGGAATAGCCATGGGACTTATAGAACGGGTGGAAGAAGACGGAAGCAGTAAGATGGCAATCCTTTCAGATATACAGGGTATGGAGGATTTTCTTGGGGATATGGACTTTAAAGTGGCTGGTACAGCTAAAGGTGTGACAGCTATTCAGATGGACATTAAAGTACACGGTCTTTCGAAGGAAGTTCTGCAGAATGCTTTGAAGCAGGCTTATGAAGGCAGAATGCATATAATGAAAGAAATGCTGGATGAGATATCAGAACCGAGGAAAGAGCTTTCTCCTTATGCTCCGAGGATTATATCTATGCAGATCGATACCGACCAGATTAGAACTGTTATTGGACCTGGAGGAAAGACTATTAATAAGATAATCGCTGACACCGGAGTAAAGATTGATATCGATGATACAGGGCTTGTATATATTGCTGCTCCTGATATGGAATCTGCTCAGGCAGGAGTTAAGGAAATCGAGATGTTGCTTAAAGAACCTGAACCCGGTGAGATTTATGAGGGAAAGGTGACACGAGTGATGCCTTTTGGAGCATTTATAGAGATTCTTCCGGGAAAAGAAGGCTTGCTGCATATTTCGAAAATGGCAAAAGAAAGAGTGGAAAAAGTGGAAGATGTCATGAATGTCGGTGATATGGTGACGGTAAAAGTTACTGAGATAGATAATCAGAACAGGATAAATCTTTCAAGAAAAGAACTGCTTAAATAAATTAAGAAAATATAAAACATCCGGTTTTAAAAGAGACCGGATGTTTTTTTATATAACTTATAGTATTTGGAGAGTATGAGAGTCGATATTTGTGTAAAAGCTAAGATTGCAGTTTCGCATTTTTTTGTTTTGTATGAGAAAAGCATGCGATGTAAGACTGATAATTAGTTGGGATTCTGATAAAGTGTGGAGAAATTTGAATGAAAATGAAATATTTTGAATGAAAATGATTGACTTTGAACGAGATTGTGTTATTATTAAAACACAAAGGAGAAAAGATATGCTGCAGGAAGAAAGATTCAATAAGATATTGGCAGAGTTATCCGAAAAAGGAGCCGTAAAAAATATCAGGCTTGCCGAAATGCTCAATGTCAGCGAATCTACAATTCGACGAGACATAAATGAGCTTGATGATATGGGCAGATTAAGAAAAGTTTTCGGCGGAGCAATGCGGATAGAAAAAGATGTGAATACACTGGAAGAAGACATTATCACGAAGTCTTCAGTTCATGTTGATGAGAAAGAACTGATAGCCAGATATGCGGCCGGCCTCATAGATGACAATGATTCAGTATTCATAGATGCCGGCACGACTACGGAAAAGATGGTAGAGCATATAGAAAATCATACAGCGACTTACATGACCAATGGCATAATTCATGCTCAGAAGCTTGCTCAGAAAGGAATGGATGTAAGTGTAGTATGCGGGAGAGTAAAGGGAAAGACACTTTCCGTAATAGGTGCAAGAGCTGTGAAGTCAATACAAAGCTATAATTTTACAAAATGTTTTATGGGTGTCAACGGTATAGATGTTTCCAAAGGATTCACGACGCCTGATCTGGATGAGGCTATGATAAAAGAGGAGGTTGTGAAGCGGTCTCATACATCGTATATATTGGCAGATTCTTCGAAATTTGATCAGATATTTGCGGTGACATTTGCAAAATTAAAGGGATCATGTATTATTACTGATACATTAAATAATGATTTATACAGAGAATATGCTGTGATAAAGGAGGTTAAGTGAGATGATATACACGATAACCATCAGTCCCGCTATAGATTATGTAGTACATCTTGATTTGCTGAAAGAGGGAATGACTAACCGTTCGACCCATGAAGAATATTTTCTGGGAGGGAAAGGGATAAATGTATCTCAGGTACTTAAAGAACTTGGAGTGGGGAGTGTGGCTCTTGGATTTGTCAGCGGATTTACCGGGCAGGCTCTTGAATCGGGACTTCGGGATAAAGGGATAGATACTGACTTTATTCATTTGACACAGGGGATAACCAGAATAAATGTAAAAATCAAAGCGGATGAGGAAACGGAGATAAACGGACAGGGAACTGTGCCTACAGCAGCGGATTTTGACAAATTGGCAGAAAAGCTGAAGAAACTTAAAGATGGCGATATTCTCATTATATCCGGCAATATACCTAAGGTACTTCCTCAGGATACTTATGATAGAATATTGAAGCTTACCAAAGATAAAAAAATGAGAATAATAGTGGATACAAACGGCGATCTTCTCATAAATTCACTGAAATACAGACCCTTCCTTATAAAACCTAATATAGACGAGCTCAAAGATATTTTCGGAAAAGACATCAGCGCTGAGGAAGGGGCATTAAAGCTTCGGGAATCCGGAGCGCGTAATGTAATAGTTTCATTAGGCAAAGATGGAGCAGTCCTTCTGGCAGAAGACGGTAATATATACAGAGCAGGAGTATGCACAGGGAAGGTTCTCAACACAGTTGGATCAGGCGATTCCATGGTGGCGGGATTTCTTGTGGGATATATGCAGACAGGTGACTATAAATATGCTCTTGATCTGGGAAGTGCGGCAGGATCCGCAACGGCACTTTCGCCGGGTCTTGCTGAAAATCATAAGATATACGGTTGTTTAAAAGAGTTGAGGGGCACCGAAGATGTGCAGCCTAAATGATCACTTTAGTGATCTGAACTAAAGGAAAGGAGAATTAAACATGCGTATTACAAATTTATTAAACAAGAGTGCTATGATTCTCAATGCTGATGTTTCAGACAAAAACACCGCAATTGAAGCATTGGTTGAGATGCATGACAAGGCCGGGAATCTTTCTGATAAAAAGAAATACAGAGAAGATATTCTGGCAAGAGAGGCAGAGAGTACTACGGCAGTAGGCGAAGGTATAGCTATACCTCATGCTAAAAGCAGCGCGGTATTAAAACCCGGTCTTGCTGTGATGACTGTAAAAGACGGGATAGATTACGGAGCCCCTGACGGAAAGCCTTCAAATCTTCTTTTCATGATAGCGGCTCCTGAAGATGGCGATCTTCACCTTGAAGTCCTCTCACGTCTTATGACACTTTTGATGGATCTTGATCTCAGAAAGAATCTGCTGGAAGCCGGAAGTAAGGATGAATTTTTAAATATAATAGATAAAGCCGAAGAAGATAAATACGGAAAGCCTGAGTCTTCGGCGGTTAAAAAGAGCGAAAAAAAATATCAGCACAAAGTAGTAGCAGTAACGGCGTGTCCTACAGGAATAGCACACACATATATGGCAGCAGAAGCGCTGGAACAGAAGGCTGCCGAAATGGGTGTACAGATAAAGGTGGAGACTAATGGTTCAGGCGGAGCTAAAAATGTATTGACTCCTCAGGAAATACAGGAAGCAGACGGAGTTATAATAGCTGCTGATAAAAACGTTGAAATGGTACGTTTTGATGGGAAGCTTGTTTTGAAAACTACTGTATCTAAAGGTATAAATGAACCGGAGGAACTGATACAGGAAGTAATAAAAGGCAAAGCTCCTGTATACACGTATGAAGGAGGGAAAACAACAGAGATCAATGTTTCAAGTGAATCTGCGGGACGTCAGATCTATAAGCATTTGATGAACGGTGTTTCATATATGCTTCCATTCGTTATTGGCGGAGGAATAATGATTGCTTTAGCATTTCTGATTGATACTATTGCAGGAGCGCCGAAAGATTCTTCCTTCGGAACTTATACTGCAGCCGCCGCTTTCTTTAAGACGATAGGAGGATATGCATTCAGCTTTATGCTTCCGGTACTGGCAGGATATATAGCAAGAAGTATTGCTGACAGACCCGGTCTTGCTGTAGGCTTTGTGGGAGGTTTTATAGCCACAGTCGGAAGTACATTTGCACAAGTATCGGGTGACAGCTCAGCTATTTCGGGATTCTTGGGAGCTTTGATAGCAGGGTTCGCAGGTGGATATATCGTACTTCTTCTTAAAAAGATCTTCTCATTCCTTCCTAAATCACTGGAAAGTATGCTGCCTGTATTGATCTTGCCTCTGTTGGGAACAATAATAATCGGACTGTTTATGTGTGCTATAAATCCGGCTGTCGGAGCATTGAATATGTGGATCACAGATCTGCTTAATTCTATGGGAGAAACCAGTAAGATAATACTCGGATGCGTAGTAGCCGGAATGATGGCGATAGATATGGGAGGACCGTTTAATAAAGCGGCATATGTTTTCGGTACAGCAGCAATAACTACAGGAGGCTTTGATATCATGGCGGCTGTAATGATCGGAGGTATGGTTCCGCCGATAGCAATCGCTCTCTGTGCTACATTCTTTAAAAACAAATGGACTGATACAGAACTGAAATCAGCTCCTATAAACTATATTATGGGACTATGCTTTATAACGGAAGGAGCTATACCATATGCGGCGTCAGATCCTATTAGGGTTATCCCTTCATGCGTAGTGGGTTCTGCCGTAGCAGGCGGACTTTCTATGGCATTCGGATGTACTTTGAGAGCTCCTCATGGAGGAATATTTGTATTCCCTGTAGTAGGAAATGTACTGTTTTATGTGATTGCACTTGTGGTAGGAGCTGTTGTAGGAATGGCGCTTTTGGCTATATTAAAGAAAAATATTGCCAGAAAAGTTTCAAATTAGATATTGAGCGGAGGAAAATAAAATGGTATCAAAAAAAATGAAAGTGGTTAATTCACAAGGATTTCATATGCGCCCTGTAACCGAATTTGTAAATAATATGAATAAATATAATGCAGACGTTAAAATTATCGCTAAAGGAAATGAGATTAACGGAAAAAGTCTTATGAACATAGTTGCCTCCTGTATAAAATTCGGAGATGAGATAGAACTTCAGTGTACCGGACCGGATGAAGATGCTGCGCTTAAAGCGGCAGCAGATATGATTGAATCCGGATTTGGCGAAGAATAGATAAGATTTACGGAGGATCAAGTCATGCTGAAAGGAATCCCGGTTTCGGAAGGAATAGCGAAAGGTATCGCTGTTTGTATAAAATCCGAGGATAAATCGGAAAATAAACAATGCATTTACAAAAAGGCAGAGGATAAAGATCAGGAATCACGCAGGTTTAATACGTCGCTTCAATCGTTTCTGGAGGATACTCAAGAGTCGGTAAATAAACTTAAAAAACGAGGAATGGAAAAGGAATCGGGAATACTGAAGAGCCATATGGAGATAGTAAAGGATCCTTCTGTGATATCAAAGATAAATGAGGAAATCGAAAATGGATGTTGTGCAGAAGAAGCTGTAGATAAAACAATGGGATTTTTTGCCGATATCTTTGAAGCAACAGGTGATGAACTTACTATGCAGAGGGCAGCGGATATACGTGATGTGAATAAAAGTCTCAGAGATAAACTTACAAAATCAGAGTCTGCCGATTTATCTAATATTCCGAAAGGCTCGGTGATAATAGTAGATGAATTGACTCCATCTATGGCGGTTTATATAGACCCTGAGAAAGTCACGGGTATTATAGCTGAGTCGGGAGGGTATACTTCTCACTCTGCAATACTTTCCAGAGCGCTGGGAATCCCGGCGGTACTCAGTGTTCCTGAAGCTCTTTTGAAAATAAATGACGGAGATGAGCTGATTGTTGATGGAACGACAGGTGATGTAATAAAGGATCCTACGGATGCAGATGAAGCTGAATATATGAAAAAGGCAGAGGATTTCAAAAAGCATAAGGAATTGCTCAGAGAATTTTCAGGTAAACCGAGTATGACATTATGCGGGGAAAAAAAAGATGTCTTTGCTAATATAGGAAATGCTGCAGATGCCGAGAAAGCCAGATCTGATGATGCTGAGGGAATAGGTCTTTTCAGAACGGAGTTTCTTTACATGGATAGAGATTCTGCACCCGGTGAAGAGGAGCAGCTTGAAGCTTATAGAAAAGCGGCAGATATATTTGCTCCTGCGCCTGTTATAATAAGGACGCTGGATGTAGGCGGGGATAAAAATATTCCATATATGCATATGGGCAAGGAAGATAATCCTTTCATGGGATTTAGAGCAGTAAGATATTGCCTTGAAAACCAATCATTATTCAAGACACAGATAAGAGCCTTGCTTCGGGCTAATACACAGGGGAACATAAGGATAATGTTACCTATGGTAACGAATCTGTGTGAAATAAGGGATGTAAGAGATATGATAAATAAATGCTGCGAGGAGTTGAAAGCAGAGGGAAAAGAATTTAATTCGAATGTCTGCTTGGGTATTATGATAGAAACACCGGCTGCAGCGGTTACGGCAGATATACTTGCCGGCGAAGCAGATTTTTTCAGTATAGGGACCAATGATCTTACAGGATATATGATGTCTGCAGACAGAGGCAATGCCAAGGTTTCATATCTTTATAAGGCATATCAGCCTGCCGTGCTGAGGATGATAAAATTTATATGTGAATCAGCTCATAAAGCGGGTATCCCTGTGGGTATGTGCGGAGAAGCTGCGGCAGATACGATACTGACTCCGTGTCTCATCGCTTTTGGGCTTGATGAATTCAGCGTAGACAGCGGAAAGGTGCTGGAAACCAGAAAAAATATTTCTATGTGGAGTTTTAATGAAGCAGTAGAAGTATCTGAAAAAGCCATGGCTTTACATACTGCTGAGGAAACAGAACAGTATTTGAACAGTGTAAAAAGATAAGGAGGATATCATTATGAGTACTAAGGTTGCAATTAATGGATTCGGAAGGATCGGGAGACTGGCTTTCAGAAGGATATTTACAGACAGTGAATTTGAGGTGGCTGCTATAAATGATTTGACAAAACCGGAGATGTTGTCATATTTGCTTAAATATGACAGTGTTCAGGGAGCCTACAGTGGTCATAATGTTGAAAATACAGAAAACAGTATCATAGTAGACGGAAAAGAAATACCTGTATTTTCTTCGCCGGACCCCGGTCAGCTTCCATGGGGGAAATTGGATGTAGATGTAGTTCTTGAATGTACAGGTTTTTTTGCTTCAAAGGATAAGGCAAGAGCGCATATTGAAGCGGGAGCTAAAAAAGTTTTGATATCAGCGCCTGCCGGAAATGATCTACCGACTGTTGTCTATGGTGTAAACCATGATATCCTCACTAAAGATGATGATGTTGTTTCGGGAGCAAGCTGTACTACAAACTGTCTGGCTCCTATGGCAAAGGCTCTCAATCAATACAGAGAACTCAGGACAGGTTTTATGACTACGATACATGCTTATACCGGAGATCAGATGATTCTTGACGGACCTCATAAGAAGGGTGATTTCAGACGTGCGAGGGCCGGAGCTGTAAATATCGTGCCTAACAGTACAGGAGCGGCTAAAGCTATAGGCCTTGTTATCCCTGAGCTTGACGGTAAGCTTATTGGGTCGGCTCAGAGAGTGCCTGTTCCTTCAGGATCACTTACAATCCTTGATGCTACTTTGAAAGACGAAACAGACAGTGTATCTGTTGAGGGAATAAATGAAGCTATGAAGGCCGCTTCAAATGATTCTTTTGGTTATACCGAAGAAGAGCTTGTTTCCAGTGATATAATCGGTATGTCATATGGTTCGCTTTTCGATGCTACACAGACTCTTGCAGAAAAATGCGGTACACATATTTATGAGGTTAGAATTGTGTCATGGTACGATAACGAGATGAGCTACACTTCTCAGCTGGTAAAGACTCTCAAACATATGGGAACCTTGCTTTAAGAAGATAATTCCTATACCACATTATTAAATAACAGAAAATACGCCGAAAAGAAATTGTTTTCCGGCGTATTTTCTGTTTGTCAGAGAATTTTACAAACTTGTGATATATTCGTTCATGGGTTTTACCATATAACTACTGTATGGAAGTTTGTCAGTACTGATATAGCCTGCGGGAGCATCGATGAGCTGCGGCAGTCTGTTTAGTATTGTAGCGCATGTCAGTTCGACAGTAGACGGTTTGTTTACTATGATTGTTGTATCGGGTTCTCCGTAAAGAGTCCACTGATTTTTATCAAATTCTTCAGGTGCATATACTTTTCCTATGCATTCTGTTTCAAGGACTATTCCTTCAGCTGTCTTTGTGGTAACAATAGCTGACATACCAGTAGCATTTCCGGCTTTTACAGTCATACCGAGAGTATCTGATCTCAGATCCTTGTGATAGGTGTGGGGTATGCATTTTTGTGTCTGAGATATGATAGTGAGACCCAGCTTACTGCAAAGCCATCCGTTTTGGTTCCACATATATGATGGAATATATTCCCCTTTTTTGACAAGAGCGCCTATTTCTTCTGAGGATAGGTTGTTGCAGGTGCCTATTTGCTTTTCGAATTCCTCTATGCTTAGCCCTGCTCCGTGCCCTTGGGCAAGGGCTATTCCGTAATCTTCTACGTTATAACTGCTGCTTCCTTTAATTTTAGTTATTTTTGCAAGAGATGCGGCGATATTAGTTATCATGGTTCCCCAGTAAAGATCAGGATATCCGCTTCCACATAGTGTACAGTTGTTTTTCTTTGAAAGCATATCTAAAGCCTTTGTTATGTCAGGTGATGAATTCCATGGATAAAGAGATTCTTCACAAGTCGAGATAGCATTGATTCCATTTTTTGCACATACTGAGAAGGCCTCTTTCAGCTCTTCCATAGTGCTGCGTGTGGCAATGATACATGCGTCAGGCTTTGTATTTTTTAGAATGGTATCTGCATCAGATGCAGGGGAGATTTTTAATCCGACAGGATTACCGCCGGTGATGATACTGATATCCTTTCCAACTATATCCGGATTTACATCAAAGGCTGCAACCAACTCAGCTCCTTTTTCCAAAACATAACTTATCAAATATTTACTCATTTTACCGCACCCGTATTGTGCTATTTTTACTTTACGATTCATAATGATACCTCCCATTTTATTGAAGTATGGACTGATTTATAAATTTTATACTATAAGCATAATCCTTATAGTTAGTATAAAGTCAACAGTATTTTGAAAATTCTAAAATTTATTGTGATTAATGTTAATGAATCGTAAAAATTTATGTACAGTGTATCTTTTGTAAGATTATTTTGAACTGACAGGTATCTCAAGTTTATAAAACATATTTCTGCAGTTGTTTTCAAAAATGGGAAACTCCACAAGAACTTCACACAGATAATCTCCGCATATTTGAAGTCCGCTTCTATGTATTTGGGCTATCAGTTTGGCTGCATTATCTTTTTCTGCGTAAAAATCATCTGAACAAATACAGTAATACATTGCGGCAGGTATGGTTTCAGGATTTAATGCATGGTCTTGAGGATCGACAAACAGGAAAACTTCATTAGCAGAAAAATCACCTTTAAGCATCGTTTCTTGCCTCATTATGGTTCCCACGTTGCAGAAGTAACCCATGGAGAGGTCTTCGCTGGCCAAGTGCATCTTTAATTCTCTAAGCATATATTCGTATCCTGTATGATCCTGATCAAAGAAATTTTTTTCAGTGGAATAACGATAGATATACCTTTCCTGTATGTATTCCATAAACATTCGGCCGTCCTTTGGCAGAGACTCATATTTTCTGTAATTTTCCAGCATTCTGGAAATAGAACGACTGCGCCTTGAAAGTTCATCTATTTGAATGTCTATAGAGAGCTGCTGCCGTTTTAAAAAAGATTTTATATCGTTGGAGCTTCCGTTGTCCAGGGTATGGCGGATTTGTTTGAGCGTCATGCCGTAATCTTTCATATATTGTATCATATCAAGCCGCGCTGACTGGATTATATGATAATAGCGATAGCCTGTATCGGGATCTGTGACGGCAGGAGTCAGCAGTCCTTCTCTGTCATAAAGTCGCAGAGTCTGAGGTGAAATATGATTCAGTTTTGCCATCTGTCCAATGGTCAGAGAGTTTAAATTCATATATAGCCTCCTTTAAAGCTGATAATTTATTTGATTATACGATAAAAAATAAGGCCCTTTCAAGGGTCATGAACCAATTTGCTGTATGATTCATATCTTAATATGAACATAGTTGGGAGGGATTTTTTTGTATAGAGTTGTAGTAATAGGCGGTGGCTGGTCCGGATGTGCAGCGGCGCTCACCGCAAAAAAAGCAGGAGCGGATGTGACGCTTCTGGAAAAAACAGATCTTCTTTTAGGTCTGGGAAATGTAGGCGGAATCATGCGCAACAATGGCAGGTTTACTGCTGCCGAGGAAAATATAGCAATGGGGGCAGGGGATTTATTTGCCATCACAGACAAATGTTCGCGCCATATTAATATAGATTTTCCCGGGCATAAGCACGCAAGTCTTTATGATGTTACCAAAGTGGAACCGTGTGTGAGAAGACTTCTTCGTGAAAAAGGTATAGATGTAAGGCTTATGGCGCGAGCGGTAGATGTAGTGACAAGAAAGAAAAATAAGCAGAGAGGCGGCAGAGACGGTGAGTCTGTCATTGAAAAAATTGTATTGGCTGGCGGAGAGGAAATTGAGGGGGATGTTTTTGTAGAAACAACAGGATCCACAGGTCCTATGGGAAATTGCCTTACATATGGAAACGGATGTTGTATGTGTATCCTCAGGTGTCCTGCTTTCGGTCCGAGAGTAAGTATTAGCGCTAAAGCCGGCGGAAGCGATATAATGGGCAAAAGAAAAGACGGATCTTTTGGAGCTTTCAGTGGCAGCGGCAAACTGGAAAAGCGTTCTTTGTCAGAAGAACTGCAGCACCAGCTCAATGAAACCGGTGTAGCAGTAGTTCCTCTTCCGGAAAAAGCTATAAAACGTGAAAAACTTGATATGAAGGTATGCAAACAATATGCTCTCAATGAATATGCCGAGAATATAGTATTGCTGGATACGGGATATGCTAAGATAATGACACCGTTTTTTGATCTGGAGACACTGAGACAGGTTCCGGGGTTTGAAGATGCCAGATATGTAGATCCTTATGCCGGAGGCAAGGGTAATTCTATCAGGTATCTTTCTGTTGCAGAAAGAGAAAACACTATGAAAGCTGCCGGAATAGAGAATCTGTTCTGCGGGGGAGAAAAATCAGGTCTTTTTGTAGGTCATACCGAAGCTATTTCTACCGGAAGCCTGGCAGGCCATAATGCGGTAAGATATCTCAAGGGAATGAAGATGCTTGAACTTCCTATCGGAATAGCTATAGGAGATCTTATTTCGTTTGCAAACGAAAGCCTTAAGACAGATGATGGACTGATGAGTCGTTATACTTTTGCCGGAGCTGAATATTTTAAGAGGATGAAAGAAAAAGGACTTTATTCTACAGATGCAGAGGAGATCAGCGCTAAAGTCAGAAGGTATGGCGTAGATAATATATATGAAGAGCAGCTCATATAAACATAAATATCAGATATATCAGTATATTCGAAAAAAATATTGACAATGAAAAAGGTTTTGGTATAATGCTTTTAGGAACAGCCGATGTAAAGCGGCAGTTTGTCTTTTAAAACATAGGAGATTGAGAACCGAAAGAGAATACGTCAAGTAAGCTCATCGCAGACCAATACATTTACTTTGTATTGGTCTTTTTTATTATGCAGAAAATATCGTTTTGTGATATTGATGCAATGCAATAAAGCCAGCTGCTGGAGAAAATAGGTGAAGCCGGCTTTGTTCTTATCAGAAAGGAGAGATGTAATGAAGATGACAAAGAAGTTGGTGGGAGTAATACTGGCTGCTGTTATGGTGCTGACGTGTCTGACTGCATGCGGTGGTAAGAAGGATATGGAATATCCTGAGGATTTTCAGAAGTTTATGGATGTTCTGGATACAGATTTTTCTTATGATGTGGACAAAACTATATCAGAAAAAGGGGATGATCCTGCTTTGGGATTCAGATCAGCAGGATCACCTGCGGAAAAGGAGACTGCCGAGTATATAAAGCAGACTATGGAAGAAATCGGGCTTGAAAATGTTACTGTGGACAAGACCCGCTTGGACGGATGGACTTTTAATGGAGCTAATATAACCTTTAAAAACGCAGATGGTGAAGAAGAGAAAATAGATCTGGGCGGATATCAGACGACTATACAGGCTGATAATGAAACGGTAGAGGTAGTATACTTGGGTAAGGGGACTGCTGAAGATTACGAGAATGTTGATGTGACAGGCAAACTGGTTCTGATAGATATCAATCAGAATGAGGAATGGTGGATCAATAGCCCAGCGTATCAGGCTCATGTTAAAGGAGCTAAGGCGGTACTGGCTAATACTGAACTTCCGGTAGAGATGGATGATCGTATCGGTACTCAGGATATATGCGGACCTGAGGATGCTCCTGCTATGGGAATCAGTCAGGAGGATACAGATGCACTGAAAGAAGCTATAAAGGCTTCAGGGAAAAATGAAATAGAAGTAGTTTTAAACGCTGATTCAGTGGTTACAGAAGATGCTGAAAGCAAGAATGTATGGGGAGAGATTCCGGGAAAGACTGATGAAGTGATATATATGATGGCGCATATGGACGGGTATTTTCATTCTTTTTATGATGATGCTTCAGGTGTGGGGCTGATATTGGGATCAGCCAAAGCCATGATAGACAGTGGATATAAGCCGGATAAGACAATAAGATTTATCTGTCATGGAGCTGAAGAATGGGGCAAGATCGACAGTCAGTCTGACTGGGCTATAGGAGCTTATAAGCAGATCACGGAGATACATCCTGAATGGGCGGAAAATGCCTTTGCTATTGTTAATATAGACGGAGCTTACTGCGTGAAGGACGAAACTACATTTGGAATTTCTGTGTCGGAGGAGCTTTACAGCTATATTGAGCCATTAGTTCAGCCGATGTTGGATGAGTCAGACTATGAATATCAGTATGTGATGCCGCCAAGCACATATAAGGAAGACTTTAATTATATGACATGCGGAGTACCATCGGTGGCAACGGCTAAAGGTGAAGAGACATTATTTTATGATACAGCTTATCATACCAATGCTGATAGTGAAAAGGTAGTTGAATTTGATGAAGATGCATGGATCTGGATGCATACTCTTTACGCAAGGATTGTGTATGCTTTTGATGATCTTGCCGCAAGACCTATGGATTTCGGAACACGTTTTGAAGCTTTTAAAGAGTCTATAGATAATGAGATCTCAAATGATAATCAGCTTACTGAAAAGGCCGACGGCGCTATTGAAGCGGCGAAACCTGTCACAGAAAAAATAAATAAGCTCAATGAAGATTATGAGAAAGCAGTAAGTGACGGAGATACAGAACAGGCAGATAAGCTGAGGGAAGAGGCGATAGAACTGAATAAACAGCTGCATGGGGCATATAAAAAAGTACAAGACGAATTTCTGTATCTTGACGGGGAGATGACTGTAGTATTTCCTCATGAGACGAGACAGTCTAATGTACAGAATCTGCAGGGAGCTATAGATGCGCTCAAAGACGGTGATGCAGAAACTGCTTACAATGATTATCTTTCAGGGATAAACAATGGATGGTATGCTATGTATTTTGATAAAGAGACTGTAGATTATTTCAATGATAATTTTATTGAAGGCGTAAGAGGAACATGGGCAGAAGGCAATGTGGATCCTATGGATTGTTATGTTGATGATATTATAAGAAGCCTTATGGATAAAGCGGATTCGGGAAGTCGAGATTTTACAGATGAAATCAGCCGTCTGGAACAGTTGAAAGAAGATCAGAAAGCTCTCCTTGATACCGTGATACAGCAGGAAGAAGAAGGGCTTGACACAATAACGGAAACATTACAAACACTTTTATAAAGATGACAATGTTTTTATAACATAAAAATTTTAAAATAGCTGTCTGATGGCAATATCAGGCAGCTATTGCATTGCCACAGAAAGATATTATAATTATATAAAGCAGGCATACATGTGGACAGTGTTGAGGGGAGAAGGCGAAGATGAATCGTATTATCAAAAAGATATCTGCAATAACAATTCTTATAGCTTTTTGTGCTTTTACAGCTTTTGCAGCTATTGAGACAGTCACTTTTTCCAAGGTATTGAAAAAAGCTGCTGATGATAAGCTCTTTTTTGAGACTAAGAAGTTTGCAAATCAGATAAGTATGGTTTTTGAAAATGCAGAGGGCTCGGTAGATACATTGTGTGCAGAAGTTTCTAACAGCTTTGATATATCTGAACAACTTCGAGACTCTTCTTACATAAAGGAATATATGAAGCTGTATTCTCCTGTCATAAAGGATGCTCTTACGGATATAGAAGATTCTCAGGGCTTGTATATAACCTTCTCCCCCGATATAACCGATAGGCAGGGGACTTATGAGATATGGTATTCTTATGATAAAGACGGCAGGCTGACATATACCGATGCTATGAGCAATGGTATATATTACGAATCATTTGATGATGAAGAATTCCCGACAATGCAGTATTATTTTTCTGCTGTTGAAAGTCCCGGGGAGGGAATCTGGACTGAACCTTATGTAGATTCGGACATAAATGAAGAAGTAATTGCTTATTCCAGAGCAGTGTACTGTGAAAATATGTTAATAGGAGTTATAGGTACAGATATCTATACAGAATATACTATAGACTTGATAAGTGATATGAGAGTGGAAAATGACGGAATGGTTTTTCTTTTAGATGGTGAAAATAATGAGATTATATCATCTGACAATATAAGAGAGGCAGGATTTTTGGATTCGCATGATCTATGGGAGACAATAACAGCTGGGATGGAAGGAAAAAAGGACGGATTTTTCGGTGTGGACTGGAATGGCAAGGCCATGAGAATCAGCTTCAGCGAGCTGAGCAATGAATGGAAGCTGGCGATAATAAATTATGAAGATAAGCTTTACAGCGCTTATGATAATATAATAATAATAGTTATATCGTTATCTGCGATTCTGGTGCTTTTATTGTCTGCGGCAATATATTTTACTGTGAGATATTTTTCCAGCCCTGTTGACAGAGCTATAAAGATGCTTCATATGATGGACCTTGATAATCAGGTGGAAGAGAGAGAAGCTACCGGAATAAAGGAAGAAAGTGATATAGAGCTGATCGTCAGGAAAGCTATGAAGAGGCAGCGTATGAATGACATTATGCTGGCGAATCAGGCAAGGCTGGCATCAGTAGGTGAGATGATGGCAAATGTTACTCATCAGTGGAAACAGCCTCTAAACAATATAAATATCGTAATGGGAAATCTCAAAGATGATATAGAAAACGGACAGATTAGTGAGGAAGAGGCTCTCTTGGCTATATCCAAGGTAGAAAGACTGACTACGGGAATGTCAGATACCCTTACTGATTTTTCGGATTATCTCAAACCTGATATGAAACTGGTGGCATTCAATGTAAATCATGTTATAGAAGCAGTTCTTGATCTTTTTAAAGATAAAATAAAGACAAGAAATATTCAAGTCAATGTAAAAGGTGAGGAAGGCCTGATGTCATATGGATATAAAAATTCTTTATATCATGTGATTCTCAATATAGTGGACAATGCAATAGATGCGATAGATGAAAGAGGGAGTGAAGGCGGGATAATAGACATAGCTATAAGGCGGGAAACAGGAAAATGCGGTAGGATATCCGTCGAGATATTCAACAACGGAGTCCAGCTTTCGGAAAGTGAGCGGGAAAATTTGTTCAGGCCATATTATACTACTAAAGGAAGCAGCGATGGTACAGGGCTTGGGCTTGCTATCTCCAAACATTTTATAGAAGAAAGTATGGCTGGTGAAATAAGCCTTGAAAATTATAAAGACGGTGTCAGATGTGTTATACTCATCAATGAGAAGGAGGAGAGACATGACAGGTAATACATATTTGTCTCAGCTTAAGATATTGTATGTAGAGGACGATGACTGTACAAGACAGGAGCTTGAACATTATCTCAGAAAAAAGGCAGGCAAAGTGATAACGGCATCTGACGGAGAAGAGGGGCTGAAAAAATACAGTGAGGAAGATCCCGATATAGTTATAGCTGATATTTTGCTTCCCAGAATGAACGGCATAGATATGCTGAAGCAAATAAGAAAACTTGGGGGAAGATGTCCCTTTATAATCACTTCATCTGTACATGAAACAGAGATGATAATAGAGGCGGTTGATACCGGCATAGTCAAATATGTGGTAAAACCCATAATACTTGCTCAGCTTCTTGATGCCCTCAATAAACTTGCAGCTACGCTGCGAAGCGGGAATGTAATTTTCGGGAATGTGGAGAAAAAGCTGGAATTTGAGAGCAAAATAAAACAGGCTATGACAGCGTTTTTGAAAAGAACTGCCGGAAAAGGGCCCAGAGATATGACGGTGTTCATCAGTGACGAACAGATACAGATATCTGCTTATGGAATGATAACACCTCTTGAGCGTAAACTGCTGGAAGATAAACATAATGTGAGTCTTATAGAACATATACATAAAAGTTATTATAAGACAGTAAAACCGGAAATGGAATTTATGGTAAAAGAAATTATCGGCATAGATGTGATTCTGTCGCATACGGATTTTGCAGTCTTTAAATCTATGGATCATCTTATTTTTGAAATAGACGGCAAGTAATATAAACAGCTGGATTTAAGGAGAAGGCTCTCGCGGGCCTGTAATATAAGCGTGTATTATCAATAGCTTGCCTTTGTTGACAGTGAATAGTATAATATAATTAACATATGCCAAAAATATCGGTTATAATTTTTATTATGGCCGTAAAACCGGAAGAGAGGTAATAAAAAATGGACGAAAAGGAAAAAGTACAGCAGTCATCAGGTTGTGACTCTGACTGCAGCCATTGCGCCAGCGCAGGGAGCTGCAGCAGTCAGCCTCAGAGCATGCTGGAGGAAACCAACAGTATGAATAATATCAAAAAAGTAATAGCAGTGGTGAGCGGTAAAGGCGGTGTGGGAAAATCCCTCGTAACTTCACTCATGGCTGTAAATATGAGGAGAGCTGGCTATAAGACGTCGATTCTTGATGCTGATATAACAGGACCTTCTATTCCTAAAGCATTTGGCATCAGAGAAAAGGCTATGGCTAACGAGCTGGGGATATTGCCTGTTACTACTGAAACCGGAATAGGAACAATGTCAGTAAACAATTTACTTGAAAATGATACGGATCCTGTGGTCTGGAGAGGTCCGGTAATAGCAGGAACAGTGAAGCAGTTCTGGACGGATGTATTATGGGGCGATGTGGATTACCTTTTTGTGGATATGCCGCCGGGAACAGGAGATGTGCCTCTTACAGTATTCCAGTCTCTGCCTGTGGACGGCATAATAGTGGTGACTTCTCCACAGGAGCTGGTGTCTATGATAGTTGAAAAGGCAGTGAAAATGGCAGAGATGATGAATATCCCTGTACTGGGTTTGGTGGAAAACATGTCTTATCTTAAATGTCCCGAGTGCGGTAAGGAAATTCCTGTATTTGGAAAGAGCAAAGTAGATGATGTTGCCGGGGATCATGGACTGGATGTTCTGGGAAAACTTCCTATAGATCCTAAACTGGCTGAGGCCTGCGATAGAGGCAGAATAGAGTATTTTGAAGGAAATTGGCTCCATAAGGCAGTAAAAAAGCTGCAAAATTTATAAAATGAGGTATGAGAAAGTTTGCAGGTTATGATGATTTTTTTCATCATAACCTGTTTATTTTTTTTGTTATCATTATTATGACACCTGTTACGGAGCCCATAAGAAGCAGCCCTGCTGCAATAGCCCCTGCAGTCAGGATAGTTTCTTTTACTGTTTCGCCAAAGGATTTATTTGTGTATTCAAGCATGGCAAGCATACTGTAGTAAGTTCCTGCTCCGGGGACTAAGCTTATTATGCCCGGAATAATGAACATAGTGGAGGTTTCCTTGAATACTCTGGCGAATATATTGCTGAACAGCCATACAAGACAGGAAGATATAAATGTAGAAAACACCGGTGACATTTCAAGGAATGTAAAAGCTTGATATGACATCCAGCTTACAGCTCCCACAATACAGCATAAAGGGAATTTGCGTGACGGGACATTAAATATAATACAAAAACCACATGTCATAAGCAGGGAACATAAAAGCTGAAGCAGTATTGTTATCATAGTATAGCGCCTCCTCCCAATATTTCCCAGAGTTTAATGACAACGCCGGCTCCGGCAGCCAGAGAAAGAGCAGTCAGAATAGTTTCCATCAGTCGGGCTACACCGGCCAGCATATCGCCCGAGAGAAAATCTCTTATGGAATTAGTAAGAGCTACGCCGGGAACAAATAACATAATAGTTCCTATTATAATAGGGTCATAAGTTGCAGCATCTATGAGAGAAGCTGTGGAAAGTGCAATGAAAGCAACCAGCGCGCAGCTGCAAAAGCCGGTTACGAAGGAATTTATTTTCAGTTTGTTGAGAAAGACCGAAAACAAATAGCCGAGAATACCTGAAAATACAGAGATACAACAGTCTGCAGCGCTTCCTCCGAATATCAGGCAAAAAGCTGACGATATCATTGCTGCACCCAATAGGCGGACTGGCAGAGGATAGATTCCTCTGTCATCTATTTCTTTTAGCACAGTCATTCCTTCATCAACAGAAAGCGCCGCAGCAGAGAATTGTCTGGAAAAATGATTTACTTGAGAGATCTTTCGAAGATCTGTACTTATTCCTTTTATTCTTTTGACGTATGTCTGAGTATCATCTTCATCTCCACCTCTGTCCATGGATATGAAGATGCCCGTAGGAGTAGCAAAAACTTCTACGTTATCCATTTTACAGGCCTTGCATATATGAGTCATGGTATCTTCGACTCTGTATATCTCGGCTCCGTTTCTCATCATTATCTCACCGGCATATAATGCCAGCATGAGAACCTTCTTCTGAAACAAATCGACCATTTTAAAACCTCATGATATTAAAATTAGAGTTAAAAATATATTGTGACAATACGTTTTGAGCAAAATCATTATAACAAAGAATATGTATGTTGTGTAAAAGATTCTGTGCAAAAATTATGCTGATATGAAATAATGTTAAAGTCAAAACAATACCGCGACAGAGATTGCCGCGGCGTTGTTTTTTGCATTAATTTATATAAATTTATTAAAGAGGCTTAACTTCAGTCTCAAGAGTGATGTCCAGTTTAGCAGCATATGCAAGATACTTGTCGCATTCTTCATATGTCAGCATATCTGATGAAAGAAGTCCTGTCTGATCATAATCATCATTTACAAACATCTTTGTGAATAATGATCCGCACTGTCCTGTCAGATACTGTTCTCCTGTAATACCTGCTCTCTTAAAGCTTTCCTCACATCCGGGCGCATAAAGGTATGTCTCTACCATTACCTTCTTGCCGTCCTTTGTTCCTGTCGCTTCTACTACGAATGCTCCTTCGTCCTTTACAAGGCCTTCATCTAAGATTTCCTTGATCTCATCATGATACTTTGGTGCAGGCGGCAGATGTGATACGATTACATCAAATGGGATGAATGTGTGTCCCTTATATGTCTCCTCTTCTCTGTTTAAAAGGCCTGCTCTGTAAAGCGGTGTTGAAAATTCGATTCCTACTCCGCCGTACTTGAAGTTGATGTTCTTTGCTCCCTTAAAATGAGTATCCTTGTTCAGTCCCATGTATACTGTCTCGTCATGGGCATGCTCTACAAGTGTTACTTCCTTTGCGCATCCCTTAAAGTGTCTTGTTACCGGCAGTGAATGCGGTTCTGTTTCCACAAGTACTCCGTCCTTAAGTGCAAATGTAGGGTCTGTCATGTCGGATAATGCTGTGAACGGTGACCACCAGAAAGGTAAGAATCTCTTAGCCTCTACTCCTTCATATACCATCATAAGGATATCATCACAAGTATCAAGATATCTCATTGAGCTCTTTGTTGCCACGCACATCATTCCGGGTGCTGATCCTGTACCTATAATAGCCAGTTTTCCGATCTCTGCGAATTTCTTGCCATAATCATTGTACATGATCTCTACGCATGTAGGCCACCATGGATCCAGTACGTCTGTAGCCGCAAAGTCCTGATAGTTTGCCTTTACTGCCAGCGCCGCATCAAGTACTTTTGGTGCGAATCTGATTGGCAGTGCGTTTACGATAAGGTCTACGCCTTCTGCTGCCTTCTTGATGCTTTCAACATCATCTGCATCTACGTAAGCTCCTTCTGCTTTCTTTAAGATCTTTACAAGCTCATCTACTGCTTTGTGATCGGCATCTGCACAGATGATCTTTTCAACATTTGCTTCTTCATCCATTCTCTGTGCTACTGTTGAACCCTGCGCGCCTGTTCCTAATACCAGTATTTTCTTACCCATTTTAATTTCTCCTTTCATATATATGGTTGCCGGAGGCAACCATCAAGGTTACACCCTTGTGGTGTTTCATATATATGGTTGCCAGAGGCAATCATCAAGGTTACACCCTTGCGGTGTTTCATATATATGGTTGCCGGAGGCAACCATCAAGGTTACATTTTTTCTTTACACCCCTGCCTTTTGTCCCAAGCGCCGTGAGGCGATTGGATGACAAAACGGACAGTTCAGCATTATTTGCTGTGATACACTTTAAAGTGCATCGAGGTGTTTGAGGTGTTTTATATTATTTTTCCCCCGGGTATTTCCCGTGAAGTTCTTTTATCATTTCATCGAGCTTATGTTTTCTAAGAGGTTCAAGTCTCTGAAGCTCTGATCCTTCTGTTTTGTGTCCTATGAACCATAATATGATTCCGACCACTAAGAGTATTAGTCCAA
Source organism: Lentihominibacter sp. (assembly GCF_046951855.1). NCBI lineage: Bacteria > Bacillati > Bacillota > Clostridia > Peptostreptococcales > Anaerovoracaceae > Lentihominibacter > Lentihominibacter sp. Next base: position 26,034 of record NZ_JBKTXS010000013.1, read on the forward strand.
GCCATCTGCAAAGTCCTATCATAGCATCGAAGTTACTGAACAGACCGCTTCCGTACTCTTCAAGATAATATTCGGTACCGTAGCTGCCATCATACCAGTTCAGTATGAATGACCCCGCCAATCCGCCTATACCGGCGAGAGTAATGAATACGCCTATATCTCTTATGTCTCCAATACCAAGTTTTGTCTTGGCATTGAGAGGATATGCATCAGGATCATCTTTTACTCTTCCTTTGTATACCCATTTGCATATGAGATAGAGAGCAAGGCTGATGGCGAGGATAAGGAAGCCTACTACAAAGTATTCGGTTCCATTGATATAGAGGGCAATGATACAAATTGTCATTACAAGTCCTGTACATACTACGAGTCCTATTTTACCTCCGGGCATAACCGTAAGTCCCATTTTTCTCCTGTCTTCAACAGGATATTCTTTACGGACTTTGATGATACATGCTGCCAAAGCAAGATAAAGGAACAGCTGTATAGGTGTTGTGGCCATTACCAACGTTGCAAAGTCAAACTTGCAAGTGATAGCTGTAAATATGGCCAGAAGCACTATAGCTACTACAGGAACTCCTCTTTTGTCGACCTTTGCCATGAATTTAGGGAACATGTGGTCGTCTGCCATTACAAAGAAGGCTCTTGAACCGTGTGCAATATATGAACAGAATATAGAACAGTTCGATAATACTGCTACAAGAACAAACAAAATACCTGCCCATGAGCCCAGATTCTGAATCAGTACATCTGCATATCCTACATGTCCTGCGCCTGAATCTGTATTCCACGCACTCCATGAGCCGATAGCTGCAAGAGCAGCAAGTGTAGGCAATACATATGTAAGTGCGATAACAGGCTGTGATATCCTCATGGCTTTTGGTATTACCTGTGGATTGTTGAGTTCGCCTGCCATATTTGACATACATTCATATCCGCAATACATCCAGATTATGATGCTGATTCCGCCACCTATTGAGTGGAGGACTCCTTCGTCTTCATTATATATAGGCGTTACAGGATTGTAATTCCAGTTTATAAGTCCGACTACAGTAACTGCCACGAAAGCGATAATTACTATTACAGTGAAAACTGTTTCCAGTTTTTCAAGAGATTCCAGTCCTATAATATTAATTATAGTAAATACCAGAACGACTGCAAGCTTCACAAGATATTCCGTAGTTTCACTCATCGGAATATACTTTGCTGCATATCCTGCTACCAGAGCGCAATATTGAGCCTGACAGAGCCATGTGGATATACCTGACCAGAAACCTGCCTGCCATCCCCAGAATTCTCCGAGAGATTCTCTTGCCCATGAATAAATACCACCTTCGGTAGGATACAGAGACCCTAATTCGCCGACCATTTCACTGAGAGGGAAGGCCCAGATAAATGGAAAGACTACCAGCATTATTAAAGTCAATCCCGGACCACTTGCCGAAATCGCTTCTTCAATACCGAATGCGCCGGCGGCAACAAATGAGAAAATCAATGCTACCACACCGATCAGCGACATACTGGTTTTTTTTAGAGCCGCTGTGCTTTTCTTTGTGTCTGCAGCAGGCAATACACCGCTGCTTTGATCTTGACTCAATTCAAAACCTCCTTTATTAAATTAGTATTAGTGTGTTACCCGGCTTGGTGCGGCCGGGCGTTGCTTTAAGCATTTATTATTGTTGCCCATTTGTTCAAAATTATCAATGACACTATGGTAGTATTGGCAGGGCCATTTTTGTACAACCCTGTGATAATACTTTGAGTATCATTGGGAGACCGAGTTTCATGCTGAAAGCAAAACCAACCGACCTGTTTTTTATGGAAAAAGCTGTTATGCTTTGACGATGGCATACGGACAGCTGATATTTTTGCATATGAAAAAACACCGTACGGATGACGGTGTTTTGATAACTTTAATTTCAGTTTGCTTTTGAAATCTTATATATTATCTCATGCCTGCTTTGGGTTTCTGTTTTTTTGAAAATATTGCTTATATGTCTTTTTACTGTATTTTCTGATATGGAAAGTTCCGTGGCGATCTGTTTGTTGCTCAGTCCCCGATTCACCAGTATGAGAACTTCTCGCTCTCTTTCCGAAAGCATATATCGTTTGGCGATGATATTAACTGCTTCATCAGGGGAAATCTGAGATTCTGATATCTTCAAAGGATCATTTTTGTAAAAGTAATATATGAGAAAGACATTCAGTATTGCATAAAGCAGGATAAGAGGATCCATAGCGTATATATTAAGGAGCTTCTCCTCTGTTTTGTACCAAGTGCTGTAGTCCCAATAGGAGATCCATACCATGTAACCTATGAGAAGTGCTGACATAAGCAAGTTTATATTTCTGCTGGCACCTTTTTTGTACTTCTTACACAAAAGTATCATACATCTTATTCCAATGGCCATTATGCCTATGTCATATCCTCCGTTCAGTATCTGAAAGATTATGTTCCAGAAACCTTTGTCCACGTGGAGAGTATAAGAGTCATATCGACCCAAGTAGAAAGAAAGTATTTGAGAAGATACCAGATATATAGCAGATGCGATTATCATCCATTTCATATTTATGGCCTCTTCTATTTTCGCAAGGACCATAATGGCATATACCCAGGCTGTGATGACCAGACAGAACAGTGTGTCAGACAAGGTTATGAGTATGAATACAAAACTTCCCGATGCCAGTTCACCCAAAAAGTAGTATGTTATGAAATCCGTGACCATATAAAGAAATATAGACGTAACAAATAACAGTATCGCTTTATGCTGCCTGCCTCGTTCTTTAGCATTCAGTATTATGGTAAGAGTCAGTGTGACTCCTCCGAGAATCATAAGTGCAATATATATGAAGTTGTATATATCATGAATGTTGAGTGAGGTGAAATTCATAAAACCTCCCTTATTGAAGTCTATCTTAAGTTTACCTAATGCTGACTCGTATATTATAGTAACCTTTTAACCTATAAGTCAACCGTTATTATGTTAAAAAACTAATACCGGTATACAGCCATGATATGGTGATAGTAACACTAAAGTAACAGCATTTCGAGGCAATTTGAGGTTGACCTGTGTCAAATGAAATTGTATAATTGTATACAGAAATACAAAAAATGATCACAGATTCAGGAGGTAATTACATAATGGGCAAGACATTAGCGTATAAGATTTTAGAAAACCATATAGTGGAAGGTAAGCTGTCGCCTGGTGAGGAAATCACAATAAGGATAGATCAGACGCTGACTCAGGATTCAACGGGAACAATGGTTTATCTGCAGCTTGAAGCAATGGAGATAGATAAGGTTAAGACAGAGTTATCCGTTGCTTATATAGATCATAATACACTTCAGACAGGTTTTGAGAATGCTGATGACCACGAATTCATCAAGAGCGTGGCGAAGAGACATGGTGTCCTTTTTTCAAAGCCGGGAAATGGCATATGTCATCAGCTGCATCTTGAAAATTACGGAAAACCGGGGAAAACTCTTCTTGGCTCGGACAGTCATACGCCGACAGGCGGCGGGTTGGGAATGATCGCCATAGGGGCAGGGGGTCTTGATGTGGCTGTAGCTATGGCCAAGGGAACATATAGCCTTACGGCTCCTAAGGTGGTAAAAGTAGAGCTTAAGGGGACTCTTAAACCATGGGTATCGGCAAAGGATGTTATTCTTTATGTATTACAGCAGCTTACTGTAAAAGGCGGCGTAGGTAAGATCATAGAGTATACAGGCGAAGGCGTAAAAAGCCTTTCTGTTACAGATAGGGCGACCATAACCAATATGGGAGCTGAGCTGGGTGCAACTACATCTGTATTCCCAAGTGATGAAAATACATTGGAATATCTCAAATGTCAGGGCAGAGAAGAAGACTATACCCCTCTCAGTGCTGATGAAGATGCAGCATATGACGAAGAACTTATAGTAGATTTGGATTCTCTCACACCTCTTGCGGCAATGCCTCATAGCCCTGATAATGTAGACAGTGTAAAAAATATAGGCGAGATAAAGATAGATCAGGTAGCGATTGGAAGCTGCACAAACTCCTCATATACAGATTTGATGAAAGTAGCCGCTATATTAAAAGGAAAGAAAGTTCATCCTGATGTAAGTCTTGTGATTTCGCCCGGATCGAGCAAGATTCTTGCGAAAATGGCTGAAAACGGAGCTTTGGCAGATATTATAAGTTCAGGAGCAAGAATAATAGAAAATGCATGCGGCCCATGTATCGGAATGGGACAGTCTCCTAAATCAGGAGCGGTTTCTCTCAGGACTTTCAACAGGAACTTTAAAGGAAGAAGCGGAACGCTTGATGCAGATGTTTATCTTGTGAGTCCTGAGACAGCAGCTGTTTCTGCTATAAAAGGCGTTTTGACAGACGGAATGATTAGCGGAGAATCACTTCCTGAAATTTCAAATACAGAATTCACACCAAATGATAATTTCATCGTATATCCAAAGGGCTGTGATACTGAAAATACAGAGGTAGTGATGGGTCCGAATATAAAACCTTTCCCAAGAAACTCAGACCTTCCCGAGAACGTAGAGGCAAAGGTAGTTCTTCATGCAGGAGACAATATAACGACAGATGATATAATGCCTTCTGATTCGAGGCTTTTGCCTTATAGATCCAATATACCATATCTTTCGAACTATTGTTTTGAGAAGATAGACGGCGGCTTTTCCCAAAGATGTAAAGAAGCTGGACAGTGCGTTATCATAGGCGGTGACAATTACGGACAGGGAAGCAGCAGAGAGCATGCTGCACTGGCGCCTTTATATTTGGGAGTTAAATTCGTAATAGCCAAATCATTTGCCAGAATACACAGATCAAACCTGATAAACAGTGGAATACTTCCTCTTGTATTTAAAAATTCTGCCGATTATGATACTTTTGATCTGGGGGATCAGCTTATAATTGAGAATGCTCCGTCACAGGTAAAAAATGATACTATAGAAGTAAAAAATATAACAAAGGGTAAGGTATACAGTACGAAATCTAATTTTTCAGATCTGGAAATAAATATGATATTAAAAGGTGGTAAGATAAATGCCATCAAGGAGGATTAATATGACATATACAGAACATTTTAGGAAAATCGTAGAAGAACAGCTGGAAAGAGTAGAGAAGCTTAAAAACTCTCCTGCCGCCGCCGACTTTTCTTCTATGGATAAGATAGTAATAGGAACTGTGGATGGGGATGGTATCGGTCCCATTATTATGGATTCTTGTAGAAAAGTTCTGGAAAAATTGCTTGCCGAAGAAATCAGTACCGGTAAAATAGAACTGCGGAAGATAGATGGCCTTACTCTCGAAAACAGAATTGCTAAAATGGAGACAGTTCCTTCTGATGTGCTTGCTGCCATAAAAGAGTGTGATCTTTTGCTTAAAGGTCCTACTACTACTCCGGGAAAAGGTGATAATCTTCCTAATATAGAAAGCGCCAATGTGACATTGAGGAGAGAGTTGGATTTATTTGCTAATGTAAGACCTGTAGTTATTCCTGAAAAAAACATCGATTGGATTTTTTACAGAGAAAACACAGAAGGTGAATACGCTTTAGGCAGCAAGGGTATAGATATTAATGAGGACATATCAATAGACTTTAAGGTGACGACATCTATGGGGACGATCAGGCTGGCGAAAGCGGCTTTCGAGTATGCCAAGAACAATGGGAACAAGAATGTTTCTATCGTTACAAAGGCCAACATCATGAAAAAAACAGACGGCAAGTTTCTGAGTCTGTGCTACGATGTAGCTAAAGATTATCCTGATATAAAAACAGACGACTGGTATGTGGACATCATGGCAGCTAATCTTGTCAATGATCAGATAAACAGTAATTTCAATGTAGTTATACTTCCTAATCTTTATGGTGATATTATAACAGACGAAGCTGCTCAGCTGCAGGGAGGTGTAGGCACGGCAGGAAGCGCCAATATCGGAAGTAAATATGCAATGTTTGAAGCTATACATGGATCAGCCCCACGTATGATGGAAGAGGGCATAGGAGAATATGCAAACCCTGCCAGCATTAACAGAGCGGCAGTAATGATGTTGAGACATATCGGAATGACAGAAAAAGCTTCTAAACTTGAATCAGCTCTTGATGCGGCTCAAGAATCTTTGGATATGCCGGGAGATGGAACAGGCAATACAGCTGCAGACTTTACTGGTTTTGTATTGGACAGGATTTAAGTATGGTGATCTGATATGGTACTATACAAATTTTCCGATGAAACGGAAATAAGCAACGCGCCTCTTTCCACAAGCCTTTTGGGGAAATTGCAAAAAGATATACTGACCGGTAAACTTAAACCCGGGCAGAAGCTGACAGAGCAGCAACTTTGCAAAACTTACGGGGTGAGCAGAACTCCTGTAAGAGAAGCGCTGCGTCAGCTTGAGACTGATGGTCTTGTAGAGAATATTCTCAACAGAGGAGCGTTTGTCGTGGGAATGACAGATCAGGATTATGAAGACATGTTTGAACTGAGAAAAGCGTATGAAGTTCAGGCAGTGAAGTGGGCCATCGAAAGGATAAGTGAAGAAGAGATGGATCGGCTTGAAGAGACTTTTGAGTTTATGGAATTTTATACTATGAGAAATGATATAGACAAGATGCTGACCATTAATACAGGTTTTCATCAGGTTATATATGAGGCTTCGCATAATAAGATGCTAAAGAAGCTTCTGTCATCTTATCAGAACTTTCTTAAGTATAAAGGTGCTGAATCTGTATATGATGATAATTATCTGACAACTGTGCTTGAAGAACACAGAGCGATTTTTAAGGCCTTTAAGGATAAAGACACTAAGGCAGGAGCCTTGGCAATGGAAATACATATCAACAGAGCTAAAGAAAGGCGCTGTGGGATATGATCGGAGGTGACCACAGATGGAAAGAAATAATGTATGGTCTTCATACAATAGGGATCAGCTGACAGAGCTGGATCGTATAAACACGATGTATAAATCCTGTTTGGATGAAGGAAAAACTGAGAGAGAGTGCGTGAAAATAGCGGTACGCATGGCTGAAGAGAAGGGCTATAGAGATATCAAAGGGCTCATAAAGGATCAGACAGAAGTAAAGCACGGTGATAAGGTCTATGCAGTATGTATGAATAAGAGTATATCGTTGTTTAACATAGGAGAAGAGCCGCTTGAAAGAGGAATGAATATACTGGGAGCGCATATTGATTCTCCGAGGATAGATGTGAAACAAAATCCTCTGTATGAGAGTGAAGAATTCGCGTATCTTGATACTCACTATTACGGAGGTATCAAAAAATACCAGTGGGTGACTCTTCCGCTGGCTATTCACGGTGTTGTAGCAAAGAAAAACGGTGAGATTAAGGAACTTTGCATAGGTGAAAAAGATGATGATCCGGTTTTCGCCGTTACTGATCTTCTGATACATCTGGCTGCAAAGCAGATGGAAAAAAAAGCAGGCATCGTGATTGAAGGTGAGAAACTTGACCTTCTTATTGGTAGCCGTCCTGTCGGAAAAGAAGATGGATTCAGAGAAGAAGAAAAGGAAGCTATAAAAAGCAATGTATTGAAGCTCCTAAGAGAATATTACGATATGTCGGAGGAAGACTTTGTATCTGCAGAACTTGAGATAGTCCCTGCAGGAAAGGCGAGAGACATGGGGCTTGACAGAAGCATGGTAATGGCATATGGTCAGGATGACAGAGTATGTGCCTTTACGTCATTGTTTGCTATGCTTGATGTGGATGAACCCCAAAAGACATCATGTTGTATTTTGGTCGATAAAGAGGAAATAGGGAGTGTAGGTGCCACGGGAATGCAGTCCAGATTCTTTGAGAATACTGTGGCGGAGCTGTTGGCTCTTATGGGAGAGACCTCTGATCTTAAAGTAAGACGTGCTTTGCAGAATTCTAAAATGCTGTCTTCTGATGTAAGCGCTGCTTATGATCCTATGTTTACGGAAGTATTTGAAAAGAGAAGTTCTGCATTCTTTTCAAAAGGGCTTGTATTCAATAAATTTACCGGGAGCAGGGGAAAAAGCGGATCTAATGATGCCAATGCAGAATATCTGGCAGCCATAAGAAAGGCTCTTGATGAAGATCATGTAGCTTATCAGTTCGCCGAACTGGGTAAAGTGGATGCCGGTGGCGGCGGTACTATCGCTTATATTATGGCAAACTATGGTATGGAAGTTATCGACAGCGGTGTAGCGGTGCTGTGTATGCATGCGCCGTGGGAGATCGCCAGTAAGGCTGATATATATGAGGCTTATAAAGGATATAAGGCATTCCTGAAAAATATGTAATATTGATTTGTATAGATATAAAAATATGCGGCAGCCATTGGCCGCCGCATTATTCGTTATTTGCGGTCTGATATTTTTTTGTGAAAAGCTTCATAGTCTTTCTTCCATTTATCTTTTTGTTTTTTTGTTATGTCGCTTTCAGGCAGATTTATTTCTTCCTTCAATTTTCTGCCGAAATCATTGGTCACAGTGACAGCTCCTGCGTAGTTAAGATGGTTTCCTCCGTCTTTGGTATGTAGTTTCCAATCGAAGTCTTGAGGGTATGTGAGATTATAATCATAATACCGAAGACCGTATTGATCGGCAAGTTTCTGTGTGGCCTGAGACTTGGAAATATTCCATGTATTGGCCGAAGGAACTGTTATAAGAATCAACTGTATATTATTATTTTTACATTTGTCATATATATCCTTGAAAATTTTTTTGTTGTCGGAACTGATTCTTGCAGTTTTTGTTTTACTGCTGCACATATAATCTTGCTGAGAGATATAAGGTTTTATTTTATCTGAGTAAGCCATTCCTTTGTTGTGAAATTTGTAAAAGTTTCGGGAATGATGAATAAATGCTGATAAACTTAGTTTTTTCCATCTGTCGTGATATTTTATCAGTGGAAAATAGTAGTTGATTGCGGAAATTATAGCGCTGTCCCCGTTATCAACAGAATCCTTTATTTTTTTGAATAATGAGGTATGTTTTGTTTTAGAGTTTCTAAAATGAGGATTTTTTCCGGAAAACATACAGTCTGTTTCAAGAACTAAAAGCTTAGGCTTCTGATATTTAAGTATGTCATCTATATCGTTTGATATTTCTTGAAGACTGTTGTTAGGCCGGCCGGAGACAGCTGAGGTTATGCCTGTTACGTGGTACATATCTACTGGGGAAATTCCTCTGTACATATCACTGTTGCCGATGAATATGACATCCAGAGAATTCCTGTCCTCTCCTCTGTAAGCATTTGATATTCTCGACTCCATGCCGTCTTCCGACGAGTTTCCGCTTACGGTGAATACTTTTGAAAGAAATATAAATATCAATACGAATAAACTCATAAATATAACAGCTCTGATAATATTTCGTATATTTTTTGTATTGATGTTCATGATTTTCTTCCTTTCTAAAATTCTCCATATATGAATGTAGTGTTGGCGAAATTTCCTCCGTAGGCTCCGAATATAATTATGGAAAACAGCAGTATTATATATATAGTCCAGCGAATGGGAATAATCTGTTTGGACAGTGTTTCTCTGATATTCATACCCTTTTCCTGTAAATATGATATAGTTAAAAGTAGCATGAAAGAAATCGCAAGAATAAAATAATCCCATATATGGATTCCTTTCACCATCAGTGCACCGCTGAATATTTGAGATATATTAAAATTTGTAAATATTCCGGTGAATACAGAACATGCTTGACTCAGGCTGCCAGACCTGAATATCATCATTCCGAAACAGACTATGATACATGTTCTGATAACTTCAAAAATATGATATCCGTGAGAGTTTCTGGAAACATGTAGTTTTGCAAGACATTTGTCTGATAAGGGTTTTGCTGCTTGTCCCATCATCATGAGAATGTAGTAATACAATCCATAGAATATATATTTTATACTTGCTCCGTGCCACAGACCGTTACAGAACCAAACGAAGAATAAAGCGTAAGCGCTGGGGATGAGAGCAAGGAGATATTTTGAATTTATATGTTTTCTTATTTTTTCGTTTATTTTTTTAAAATGTCCGGAGAGACTTACAGGGTAAAATACGTAATCTTTTAACCATTCCCCAAGTGTGATATGCCATCGTCTCCAGAATTCATTTATAGATCTGGAGAAAAAAGGACGTTTGAAGTTTTCAGATATAGTTATACCAAACATTTGAGAAGTTCCGCATACCATATCCATACATCCGGAAAATTCAGTATATATTTGAAGTGTATAGAGAAGTATGGCAATGATAAATACGCTGCCGCTATACATATCCTCATGTGAAAAAACTGTATTGACAATAAGGCCTGCTCTGTCTGCTATGACAAATTTTTTGAACAGTCCCCAGACAAGTCGTATTCCTCCGTTTTTAATTCTGTCATAATCCGGCCTATGAGATTGACGAAATTGATTGGACAGAGGGGCATAACGGTCAAAAGGTCCTTCGATTATATGAGGGAAGTAACAGAGAAAAAGCAGAAGCATTAAAGGATTGCGCTCTGCTGTTATAGTTTTTCTGTATACATCTGTAATATAACTTATACCCATGAGTGTGTAGTAGGATATCCCTAAAGGCATCAGGATTTTCAGTACAGGTATAGGATGCCCGATGCCTGATGCACTCATAGCCTGATTTATTATGGAGCCAAAAAAATTAAAGTATTTAGTACTGAAAATCATGAGGATCATAAGTATAATAGATGCAGCAGCGATAATTTTCTTTTTTCTCTCAGCCTTTTTTCTCAGCTCTTTTCTCTGATTTTTTTCTAATTCTTTTTTTCTTATGGCGAATTTGTCTTCTATGGTTTGAATGATAAGGGCTCCTGTATATATGACAGTTGCGGCGGCCAGAAGGAAAGCCGTTTTTACTCCACATGAAAGTATGTAAAAAAACATTGATGCAGCCAGAAGAACGCCCCACTGTATTTTTTTTGGGACTGAAAAATACAGTACTCCTGTAGCCAGAAGAAAAAAGAGAAAGACTATTGTTGTATAACTCATAACTTACATATCCTTAAATTTCTTCATCCTGAAGCTTTTTAATAAGTTTCATTATATTTTCTGTGGAGTTGAAATTTTCAGGAATTATATCAGGAACTTTTATATCTACATCAAACTCATCGTTTATTTCCGATACAAGCATTATAATATTCATAGAATCAAGATCACCTGATGAAAACAAGTCGGTTCTGCCTTCAAAATTAACATCGGGTTTTATTTCGTGTAAAATTTTCAGTAATTCTTTCATGTTGTTACCTCATCTTTCTGTCAGTTGTTATGTATTTTTTTAATTTGGCTCTGTCAATTTTACCATTAGCATTATATGGCATAACTTTTATTTTGATAATTTCATCAGGAAGCATATAAGACGGAATCTTCTTTTTGAGTGTTTCTGATATCTGCTCAGGCTCTTTGACTTTACCCTCACAGATAAGAAGTATGCGTCCGCTTTCACTGTCACAGACTGCTGCGGCAGATTTTATCCCTTTCAGGGATATGGCAGCGGCTTCAATTTCTCCTAATTCTATGCGATATCCCATTCTTTTTATTTGAAAATCTTTTCGTGATATATATATATATTCCCCTTTTTCGTTTAATCTGGCCAGATCTCCGGTTTTGTATATTCTTTCCGGATATGATTTATTAAGCGGGTTTTGCGGAAATGCTGCCTCTGTTTTTTCGGGATCGTTATAATAGCCTGATGCCAGAAAAGAACCTCGAACTGCAATTTCTCCTTCTTCTCCCGGAGCTGCCATGCGGCCATCTTCTGTAAGCAGAAATACATCACAGTTGTTACATGGCTTTCCTATAGGAAGCTGTTCATCATCTTTAAATTCTCTGTCTATAACATAAAATGTACATATATCTGTTGTTTCTGTGGGACCAAAAAGATTGGCATAAACACATTTAGGCAGAAAACGGATCCAGTAGTTAAGATGTTTTACAGGCATTACTTCTCCTGCAAACAGAACTTTTTCTATATACATAAGCTTTTCATATTGAAAAAGGTTCCAGTTTGAAGCTATGGCAAGGGCGGAAGGAACCCAGTAGATTGTATTGATCTGCCGGCTGTTCATGTATTCTATCAGTTTTATGGGAAATGAAAACATCATTTTGGGAATAAGGGTATATGTTCCTCCGCATTTTAGTGTAGAAAAAAGATCTGTCACTGACATAGAAAAATAAAGAGGAGTCTGTGATCCGAAGATGGTAGTCTGGCTAAAGCTAAATTCCTCTGATACCCATTCAATATAATTTATGACACTTCTATGGGAAAGGACAGTTCCTTTGGGAGTTCCGGAAGAACCACTGGTAAAAAGAACATACAGAGGATCAGAATCTATCATGTATAATCTGGCTCTGCTGAGAAACTTATTGTCTATGTGATCTTTTACTGCTTCTTCATATAGAATCAGCTGTATGTTTTCAGAATCTTCCTCCGAAAGATATTTAAGTTGGCCGGCAATGGAAAGACTGTCATTGTCAGTTATTACTGCTCTGGGCTTTAAAGCTTGGAATATTTCATTGATCCTGGATAGAGGAGAATGGATATCTATGACTGTGTAGAAACAACCTGCGTATACAGCGGCAAACATAGATTCTATGCATTCAACACTTCGTTCGATCATTATAGCTACAGGACTGTTTTTAGACAGGGATTTCAGAGACCCTGCTATTTTTTTAGAATTGTTCATTAGCTGGAGAAAAGAAACCTCACGTTTTTCATCTGTGAATCCTATTTTGTGAGGATTTTTTTCCGCAGTTTTTTCAAGATATTCAAGTATATTTTTCATATATGGTCACACCCCTTTTGTTATGACCATGATATAAAAGAAATGTTTAAATATAAAGGAGGTAAATTCTTAATAATTTATTAATTTTGGTTCAAAGACTACAGAAGGTTTTGATGAATAAGAAAATTAGCAGCTTGTATTTCAGGGCAGAAAAGTCTGAATACGGACGGGTTCAGGAAAATGCTTTCCTCTCTGTTTTCTTTGAGGCTTTCCGAAATATAGATTACAAAAGACATGCGAAGATCGGAATCAGCAACAATACTTTTTATTATATCGACAGATTTTTTTGTATCTGACCATTTGACCGATTTAAACTGTGACAGAGATTCCGAAAAAGAAGGCGTATTTTGAAAAGCTTTAAGTTGTTTTTGTATTAATGATATGAAATTTTTTCTGTCATATATCAGACAGGGATCAAGGCCAAGAAAATCAGCGGCATTCTCAGCGCCTTTCAGCTGATGAGGAGTAAAATTATTTTTCCTGAATGTATATATCTTTCCGTCGTATTTGTTAAAATTGCGCATTGTATCAAGAAATCCCAGTGTCATTATTTTAGTTGTGTTGATTTTGTCGAATATAAGAAAGTTGCCGAGCGACAGATGGCTTTTTATAAGGTGAAATTCTTCGCATATGTCTGCCGCTTCATTTAAGACGTTTTGCTTTATTACTCCTGTGGCCTGAAGATCAACAGCTATTATGCGGGAAGCTTTTTGTTGCATAGCCATGGAGACGGGAAGATTGTCACGGTATCCTCCGTCTATGAAACTTTTGCCGTTTATATTGTATTTTCTTACAGCAGGAAAACATGAGGCGCTGGCCATGATGTAATCTATAAGTCTTCCTTTGGGAATATCATTTTTGTAAAGTGAGTATTCTTTAAAGGAAGGGAATTCTGTAGTTACAAGGCCATAGCCCATGTGAGATTTTCTTAGTCGTTCTTCATCTATGTATTTGTGAAGAAGCTCCGAAAGGCCGGAACTTCCTGCGCCTCTGTGAAGAATGATTTCCTTTGCATATAGAAGAGTGTCATCTGTATGACTTTCGTTTTCGCCTATATCAAATATCATGGATGTTTCAAGCTGCAGCCATAGATTTTCTGCAAGATTGAGATCATCCTGAACGATCATGGCTCCGTTGATGGCTCCCACAGAAGTTCCCATGACCATATCAATTTGTATGCCCAGAGTCTTTAAAGCCTTCCAAACACCTATCTCGTATGCCCCCCTGCTTCCTCCGCCACTGAGTACTAATGCTGTTTTTTTCATGTGAATACTGCCTCCTTAAAGTATTATAGCCAAATTATAAGATCTGTGACAGAATATATAAGGAGAGTTTTCGCCAAAATTATCAAATAATGCAGAACTTTAATAAACAAATATATTGCTGCAAATATTTTTTGCTATTAATATATAAATGAAAAAACCTTGAGCATCTACTGGACATATTAGAAGACTTTTAATAATTGTGGTGATATGGAGGAGATCTGACATATATGAGTAATGAGAACATAATAAAAATATGTGATAAGCCTTTAAGCATCAGTGTTTATGCAGTTAAAGACAAGTCCTTGCATATGCATGATGCAGGAATGCTGGAAATAATCTTTTGCCTTACAGGTACTGTTAAATTTTCGTATGCATATGAGGAGTTCACTCTGAATGCAGGTGAATATGTTTCCGTGGACAGAGACGCCTACTATCTTCACAGTGATGGATATAACATGTGTGCATCTTTTTATGTTGATTTAATGGCCTTTGAGGAAAAATACCCTAATATTAAATATCAGATGTTTGTATGTGAAGGCTGCAGACAGACGACTATGGAGTACCCTACAATATATCACGACAGACTGAGAGGAAAACTGATAACATTGTTGAAGATAATACTGGAGGGAAATGCAGCGGAAAATGCTGAAAGAATCGGAAATATTACGAGTTCGGTAGTGGATCTCTTTGTTTCCCACTTTGATATAGTTTTGTTTCATTCAGGGAAAATTGAAATGAATCGGGATATTTTGGCAAGATGTCAACAAATATACGCATATCTGGGTAAGCGTTTTTGGGAAAAAGTAACATTGGATGATCTTGCTTCTCATCTTGGGCTGAGCGGAAGTTATCTTTCCGAATTTATGTTAAAATGGTCAATTGGCTTTCGCAGAATGCTTTCTTATATAAGAGCAAATAGATCAGAGTGGTTTCTCATAAATACTGACAAGACTATTGTTGAGATTTCCGAAGAATGTGGCTTTTCGGATCCACAGTATTACTATAAAGCTTTTAAGGAGTGGTATAAATGTACTCCCAGACAGTTTCGTCAAAAGTACGTAAGGCATTTAGATGATAGTATGGTTTATTATGAACCGCGTGTTGTCAGGAGTATAGTAGATGACCTTATGGTGGAACATTATATAAATATGTTTGAAGAATAAAATATTGTCTATTATAGAGATAAAAGATAGAAAACAACAATTAAAAGACATTGTATTGGATAAACTCTCTGAATATTATGAAATTATAATCATTGTAATATTTAGGGAGGTTTTATTTATGAATGAAAAGAAACAAAAACGAGAAATTTCTCTCAAACGGACACTGACACTGCCGCTTATCATTATGTTTGGATTGTCTTATCTGGCGCCTACGGTAGTTTTCAATTATTACGGACTTTTTACACCAGGAACACATGGTATGTATACTCTGGCTTTGTGTACGACTGCAGTAGTGATGGCTTTTACAGCGTATAGCTATACGCAGATGGTGAAAGCATATCCTTCCGCAGGCTCTGCATATACTTATATAAGCAAATCAGTGCAGCCACATTTAGGTTTTCTGTCGGGTTGGGTAATGCTTGTTGATTATTTGCTTCTTCCGATGATCTGTTATCTCCTTCTTGGTGTTTATATCAATGAATATTTTCCGATGATACCGGTATGGGCAATAGTTGTAGTTGTTGCAGCCATAGGTATGATAATAAATATAGTAGGAATAAAGACAGCAAGCATTATAGATACAATAGTTACTTGCGCAGCAATTGCTTTCACTATTCTTTTCGTGGCCTGTATAGTTAGATATGTGACAGGAGGCGGAGGAGCGGGAACTCTTTTTGATCCTTCGGCATTTTATAACCCGGATAATTTTGAACTTAAAGGAGTGCTTTCGGCTTCTGCGGTACTGTGTGCATCTTTTGTGGGTTTTGATGCAGTAACAACGCTGGCAGAAGAAGCCAAGGAGCCGGAGAAAGTGATGGGGAAGGCTATTATGGGGGTAGTTATTGGAGCAGGAATAATTTTTGCCATAGTGGCTTATTTTTCTCAGATAGCATGGCCTTCAGCACATGTAGATATTCAGGATCCTGATACCGGAATATTCGAGCTGTTCCCTCATATAGGAATGAGTTGGCTGGGCACAGTATTCTTTATCGTTGATAATTGTGGAAGTTTTGTATGTGCATTGGCAGGAATGGGCGCTGTTTCACGTATACTTTATGGCATGGGTAGGGATAATATCCTTCCGAAAAAATTCTTTGGAAGGATATCACCAAAATTCCGTACACCTGTGAATAATATAATTTTGACGACCTTGATCGCCCTTACGGCGCTGTTTTATCAGGATAATGTTATGGGTGCAGCATCTCTGGTATCTTTTGGAGCTGTATGCGGATTTTTTATGGTTAATTTTTCTGTTATAAGTCATTATATCATCAAAGGCAGAGAGAAAGGATTTTCCGCTATGATCAGACATTTAGCTGTTCCTGCTCTCGGAATGATGAGTCTGTTGGCGGTCTTCTATTTTATAGAAACACCTGCGAAGATTCTGGGAGGGATATGGCTTTTGACCGGCGTGATATATTTGCTGATTAAAACAAAGGGATTCAGACAGTTGCCTCCTGAAATGAAAATAGATGAATAGCGTTCAAGGAGGAAATAAAATGATAACTGTAATAAAAAATGCTCAGATATACACTTGTAATGAGAAACATCCCAAGGCAGACTGTATAGTATTGGACGATAAGAATATTATTTATGTGGGAACTGAAGATGAAGCAAAAGAATTCTGCGGTGCAGATTCAAAAATTCATGATGCACATGGTAAGTTTCTTATGCCCGGAATAATAGATAGTCACATACATCCCGGTTGGGTGACAAAAAGCCTTTGGCATGTACGTCTTCCATGGACAGATAATGTGGATGAGCTTCTGACTTTTGTTAAAAAATACGGAGAGAATCATCCTAAGTCGGAATGTCCGTTTTTGTATTTTGAATATTATCCTACTTCTATGTTTAATGAGAAAGGACCGGATAAAGCTTTGCTGGATGAGGCTATAAGCGATAGACCTGTGCTTTGCCAGGACTTTGGCGAGCACTTATGCTGGGTTAACAGCAGAATGCTGGAATTGCTGGAAATAGACAAAAACACGCCTGATCCGGGTCCTTTGGAAACTTTCGCAAGAGATAATGAAGGTAATCCTACAGGTTGGATCAGAGAAATGGCATGGATGAAATTCGCAGATAATATGTTTAGATCTATCGGATGGTATCCGCCGGAAGAGTTGAACACAAAGACGATGAGAGGATTTTTCAATTTTCTTGAAAACAGCGGTATCACGGCGATCGCAGATGGATTTATAGAAAATGATGATCAGATAAAGGCTATATATGAGATGGATATGGCAGGTCAGTTAAATGTATACTATGATGGCATGGTAAGATTCTGGAGCTTGGAGGATCTTCCTGAAAAGATAGCAGTTCTTCGCAAGTATCAGAGACAGTATACAACAGATCATGTAAAGATAAATACTATGAAACTGTTTCTGGATGGTACTAATGAGAGCGGCAATTCAGCATCTCTTCATGAACATATTAACGATCCCGGAAATTATGGCGAGATAATGATGGAGAAGGAGGAACTTATAAGATGTCTGCTTATGTGTAATGACGAGTGCTTGGATTTGCATATACATATGGTGGGGGACAGAGCTTTTCGTATAGGATGTGACGCTGTTGAAGAAGCTCAGGCTATAGCTGGAAGAAACGGTATTCCATGGGTGTGCAGACCGACCTTTGCTCATTGTGAGATCGTGGATCCATCTGATATGCAAAGGCCTGTGCAGTTGGGAGTTTATATAAACTGGTCATGTCACTGGTCGGGCGGGTATTTTGGCGAGGAGGCTATGAATTATTATTCGAAAGAAAAATGGGAACGAATGTATCAGTTTAATTCTATAATAAAAAGCGGAGCTACAGTTGCTTTTTCAAGTGATGTAGTTACAGGATATGAGCTGCACAGGGCTTATCCTTTCTTTGGTATGCAGGTGGCAGCAACAAGGATAGATCCTGAATTCCCTCTGGATCCGAGAAGATATCCGGATTCAGCAAGGCCCCCGCTGTCAGCAAAGCTTAGCATTTCAGATCTGCTTAAGGGTTATACTTTAAATAGTGCAGTTCAGATGAGATGGGAGAAAATAATGGGGACTTTGGAGAAGGGAAAGATAGCCAATATTTTAATCCTTGATAAGAATCCTTTTGATGTCCCGGATAATCAAATAAAAGATATAAATGTTGAAACGGTAATATTTGACGGAAAAACTATTAAGGGAAGCATATAAAAAATATTTTATATGGATATAAGGGCAGGATGAAGATATTATGATAAAGGGTGATCTGCTTATTTCTCCTGCTTTTAGAGGGCGCTTTTACGGAGAAGGCTTTAAAAGAAAGATTTTATCTGCAAGAGAAGTATAGATGATTGGAGTCCTTTAAAAATTTCGGTTTATAAAGTTTGAATATTTTGATAAAAGTTTCCGTTATATTTGATTTTTCATGATAATGGGGACTTTTTTATTGTTGGAAGAACAGAGAATAAAAGGATAGATCTGATAATGATTTTTTTATGTTGGAAGACTTGTAAATTGCTATTTTTTAAAAACATAAGTTCTTGATATTGAACATACGTTCTCAAAGTGATAAAATACAATATATTACTTGAGAAAAGGAAGGGCAGATAATGGAATCCATCATGAAAAAGTTAAAGAT
This sequence comes from Lentihominibacter sp., assembly GCF_046951855.1. Lineage (NCBI taxonomy): Bacteria > Bacillati > Bacillota > Clostridia > Peptostreptococcales > Anaerovoracaceae > Lentihominibacter > Lentihominibacter sp. The sequence continues at coordinate 44,851 of NZ_JBKTXS010000013.1, forward strand.
ATTAGCTGACAGTGCAAAATATGATGTATCATGTTCCAGCAGCGGGGTAGGAAGACACAACGATGGTAATATAGGAAGCGCTCATGCTTCAGGCATATGCCACTCATGGGGCGCTGACGGCAGATGTATTTCGCTGCTCAAAGTATTGTTCACTAATAAATGTGTATATGACTGTGAATATTGTGTTAATAAAAGGAGCAATGATTTTCCCAGGGCTTCTTTTGAACCTGATGAGCTGGCTAGGCTTACGATAGAATTTTACCGCCGCAATTACATAGAGGGATTATTTTTGAGTTCTGCAGTCGAGATTTCTCCTGATCATACAGCAGAACGTATTCTCGAATCATTGCAGCTGCTCAGGGTCAAATACGGCTTTGCCGGATATATACATGCTAAGATAATCCCCGGTGTTTCTCCTGAACTGCTGCACTGTATAGGTCTTTTTGCAGATAGGCTAAGTGTTAATATAGAAATGCCTACATCAAAGAGCCTCTCACTGCTTGCACCTCAGAAAAAACCAAAGGAGATTTTTGCTCCCATGAGGCAGATTACCAATTCATTAATAGAACGCAATATCCTTACAGGTCCGGGAACTATGTTCAAAGGACAGAACTTGAATACAGAAAAAAGCTATATTGGAGGAGGCAGAAAACATCTGGGCAAAATGGGAGAAGACTTGACAGAGGATATGAATTGCTCTGCCGATTACGAAAAATATATAGGATTTTTTGAAGATACTGATAGCGCGATGAAAGACCGTATTGTACAGCGAAATAAAACAGGAGTATCTTCACTGAAATTTGCTAAAAGGGACAAGAGTTTTGCCCCTGCAGGTCAGACGACGCAGATGATAATAGGGGCAGGAGGGGAATCGGATAAGAGTATTCTTACTACCAGTGAGAATCTCTATAGGACTTTTAAAATGAAGCGAGTGTATTATTCAGCATATATCCCTGTAGTGGAATCTCCTGTACTCCCTGACAGTACATCGCTACCTCCTTTGGAAAGAGAACACCGCATATATCAGGCTGATTGGCTGCTCCGATTTTATGGTTTTTCCGTTAAAGAGTTATTTGGCGGAAAAGAAATAAATCTCGATCCGGATCTTGATCCTAAAGTTGCTTGGGCACTCAGAAATCTCGAACTTTTTCCCTTGGAAGTGAATAAAGCTTCTTTTGAAATGCTCATGAGAATACCGGGAATAGGGGCTGTTTCAGCAAAACGTATAATCAGACAGAGAAGAGTGTCGGCGGTAAGGTTTGAGGATCTTAAAAAAATGGGAGTAGTGCTGAAACGAGCCAAGTATTTTCTTACCTGTCTGGGCCGGTATTATGGAGAGAGGCGTTTTGAGCAGGATGTTATAAGAAATGCTATATTACAGATGGAGGATGGGCTTCAGGTATCTATGTTTGATAATACATGGAACAGGCTTCAGAAAGGAGAGCGGCAGGAAAAGCTGTCTTCTGCCGGATTGATATGATAGATTATCTTTATGATGGTACATTTGAAGGAATATTGACATGTATATACCATAATTACTATACCGATAAGGCTTCCGGAATATTCAGGAAAGATGAATATCAGTCTACTTTGCTCGGAGGATGTATGGATATTAAAACTGATCCTGTGAAAGCCACTATTGTATATGAGGCAATAGAGAAGAAGATATCATCTTACGATCTTCGGCGTATATATAAGGTCTATCTTTCAAATGATTCGGACAAGGAAACAAAGATCTTGAAATATGTACTTCTCGGTTTTCATAAAGGGGCGAGTGTATCAATGCTCCATAGCTTCCCGGAGGTGTTTGATATTCAATCCATAGAAAAAAAGGTGGACGTTGAGCGGGAAAGGATGCTGCAGTTTGTGCGGTTTTCCGTAATGAAAAATAATATTCTTTATGGGCGGATTGAGCCTGATAATGATGTACTTGAACTGATAGCCTCACATTTCTGCGATAGATATAAGAACGATCCTTTTATAATACATGACATAGGGAGAAGAAAAGCGCTGATTGCTTATCAGAGGCGTTGGTATATATCCTTGTTTGACGATAAGGATGTTCCTGAGGTTTCAGCTGATGAACAGAATTATCGTAGATTGTGGAAGAATTATTTTGATAATATCGCTGTAAGAGAACGGACAAATCCCAGATGTCAGAAAAACTTTATGCCTGTTAGATACTGGAAAAATCTTACTGAAATGACTGTTTTGAAAAACGGATAAAATAATGTGCTGAATGGAATAGTCTTTGCTAATAAAAATCACCGTATATATTGCAAAAAAATTCATAAAATTATATACTTTGAATTAGATAGTTAAGACAAAAGCTCGTATGGAAGGGAGCAGGTGAAATTATGAAATATGAAATAAAAGGGGAGACACTTCCCGTAGTTATATGTCAGCTGGAAGCCGGTGAAAAAATGCTGACTGAAGGCGGCGGAATGTCATGGATGTCGTCTAATATGAAGATGGAGACTACAAGCAATGGAGGAGTAGGAAAGGCTTTAGGCAGGATGTTTGCCGGAGAGAAACTTTTTCAGAACATATATACTGCTCAGGGAGGACCGGGAATGATTGCATTTGCATCAAGTTTTCCGGGATCTATAAGGGCTTTTGAGATCTCACCGGGCAATGAGCTTATATGTCAGAAGAGCGTATTTCTTGCAGGAGAAATAGGCATCGATCTTTCAGTATTTTTTAATAAAAAGATAGGCAGTGGACTGTTTGGCGGAGAAGGTTTTGTTATGCAGAAGCTTAGCGGAAATGGCATTGTGTTCGGAGAGTTTGACGGCCATGTTATAGAATATTCTCTGAAAGCAGGACAACAGCTGATAGTAGATACAGGTCATCTTGCTGCAATGTCTGCGACATGTAATATGGAAATACAGACAGTTCCGGGGATGAAAAATAAATTCCTGGGAGGAGAAGGATTATTTAATACTGTCATAACAGGTCCCGGTCATGTTTGGCTTCAGACGATGCCTTTGTCAAATGTTGCAGGAGTTCTCAGACCGTACTTCCCTTCGGGAAACTAATGGAGAACAGTAATATGGACAAAAGGGTAAGAAAAGCAGTAGATGAGAGCAAATCGGTAGTGTTTTTCGGAGGGGCCGGAGTTTCTACTGAAAGCAATATACCTGACTTCAGATCGGAATCAGGTCTTTACAACGCTATGAATAAATATGGATATTCACCGGAACAAATGCTTTCAAGGTCATTTTTTATGGAACATACAGAGATGTTCTTTGATTATTATAAGAAAAATTTGTTATATCCTGATGCACAGCCTAATAAAGCGCATATAGCTCTTGCAGAAATGGAAAAAACGGGGAAATTAACCGGTGTAGTAACGCAAAATATAGACGGACTTCATCAGAAGGCAGGAAGCAGAATTGTTTATGAGTTGCATGGGTCTGTCCTCAGAAACAAATGTATGGAGTGCGGAACCGGTTATGATTTGGAATATATAATAGATGAAAGCAATTGTGAAATCGGAGTTCCTAAGTGTAAAAAGTGTGGAGGTATTGTGAAACCGGAGGTGGTTCTTTATGAAGAATCACTCGATGAGAGAGTTGTGATGGGCGCTGTGAATGCTATAAGCAAAGCAGATACTCTTATAGTGGGAGGGACTTCTCTTGTTGTATATCCTGCAGCCGGCTTGATCAATTATTTTTCAGGAAAAAATCTTATCCTGATAAATAAATCCGAAACAGAATATGATGACAGAGCCGCTCTTGTTATAAACGATTCAATAGGCAAGGTTCTGGGTGATTGAGCGTATATATTGCATCCCTTTGAAAAGACTATATTTTCAGGGGATGTTTTATGATTGAGATACAAAAAACTTTTACATGTATGCGGTTTATTTTAAGATTTTTTTATGATATAATCAACACCATATACAACTGGATATAAGAGGTAGATTAATGAATATATTAGTATCTAATGATGACGGAATAAATGCGCAGGGTATAAAAGAGTTGGTGAAAGCACTGTCAGCAGAAGCCTCTGTTTATGTATGTGCTCCTGACGGACAGAGGAGTGCCAGCGGACATGGTATTACGGTTTCCAAGCATATATCGGTACGTGAAGTATGTTTTGAAAATGCAGAATATGCACTGAGCACTTCCGGAACGCCTGCGGACTGTGTAAAGCTGGGGATGAAGATACTGGCCGATAAGGGTATCAAAATAGATATGGTGTTTTCCGGTATTAATCATGGAGGCAATTTAGGGACAGATACGTTATACTCGGGGACTGTTTCGGCAGCGTTGGAAGGGAATATATGCGGCGTACCGGCCGTGGCTGTTTCTGTAAATAGTCATAATGCCGAACATTTTGAATATGCGTGTTATTTGGCGGTTGAAGTTCTTAAAAAAACAGAGGGCACATTATCTCCTGACATTGTACTGAATATAAACACACCCAACCTTCCGGAAGATGAAATAAAAGGACTGAAGTATACAACACTTGGGAAACGGGAATATAAGGAGTTCTTTGCTCCTGTGGATCTTGGTGACGGTACGGCAGCATACAAATATAACGGAGAACCTGTAGTATATGAAGGCCTTCCCGATACGATAGATGTGATAGCTATGCAGGAGGGATATGCCAGTATTACACCTATACACCGTGATTTGACGGCATACGAGATGGTAGATGAAATAAAAAAGTGGAGGATAGAGTGATGAGTTTACTTACAAGAGACAATACAGCATTTGTAGTTATCGATCTTCAGGAAAAACTTATGCCGGCCATGAGCAACGAAGCAAAGCTTGAAGAAAAAACAGTAAAACTGATAAAAGGAATGAAAGTCTTCGATATTCCTACTGTTGTTACGCAGCAGTACACTAAGGGGCTGGGCGCAACGATACCGTCAGTGACAGAGGCGCTGGGCAGTTTTGAACATGTGGAGAAAAATACTTTCGGATGCATGGCCAATGAGGAGTTTGCTGCTAAAATAAAAGGATTTGACAAAAAAAATATAGTAGTATGCGGAATAGAGGCGCATATATGTGTACAGCAGACTGTATTGCAGCTGATGGAAGCCGGCTATAATGTGTATTTGGCTGTAGACTGCGTATCATCAAGAAGTGAGGAAGATAAGCTTTGGAGTATAACCAGAATGGGTGAGGCAGGAGCGGTCATAACAACTTATGAATCGATATTGTATGAGATTCTGAGGGATTCTAAAGCCGAAGGATTTAAGGCGGTCTCAGCTATAGTGAAATAAGAAGACCGTGGGAAGAGAGAAAGACAATGTTTATGTTTGATAACGAGATATCTATAGACAATAGAGAGATACTCGAAGAATATTTAAACGGATATGAATATAAGACATCGGGGCTCTCATTTTCATCTCAGTATATGTGGCGAAATATCAATCAGTTTAGCTGGGATCTCGTGGGCGAGTATATGTGTATAAGCGGAGTGAGTCATTTAGAACTTGAAGAGGATATAATTCTTCCGTTTATGTTTCCTCCTCTTACAAAAGACGGGAAATATGATAAAGATGCCCTGAGAGAGACTATATATAAAAGCAAAGAGATATTTGAAAAAAAGGGTCAGCCTTTTAGCTTGAGACTGGTTCCGTCTCATATGACCGGCATTATTCTTGAAGCTTGTCCTGAAATAGAGTTTGAAGATGATCGACCTAATTATGATTATATTTACCTTACTCAGGATCTGATAAATCTTAAGGGAAAGGCATATCATGGGAAGAAAAATCATCTTAATTATTTTAAGAAGACGTATGAATATGAATATGTAGAGCTTACCGAAGATATGGCTGACAGAGCTATGAAATTCATATCAGATTTCAACAGAAAAAAGGAGATCCCGCCTCATGAGATGGAATTGCTTAAAATGGAAGAAGAGGCGATGGAAGATGTTTTTAATAATCTTGATAAGGCAGGATACAGCGCAGGAGCTATAATGATAGATGGAAGTATAGAAGCTGTAGCTGTAGGAGGTCAGCTGGGGAAGAATACTGTCACTGAACATGTTGAGAAGGCAAATACTGATTTCAGAGGACTGTATCAGGCTATAAACAATGAATTCTGCAAACATGTTGCTTCGAAAGCGGAGTATATAAACCGGGAAGAAGATATGGGTATAGAGAATTTGCGAAAATCCAAATTATCTTATAAGCCGGTAGAACTTTTGGCAAAATATATAGGGATATTTAAATAAAATATATTTGAATATATTATATTTATATTAATAATTAATCATTAAAAGGAGGAAATTCATTATGAGAGATGTTGTAATTGCAAGTGCAGTAAGAACTCCGATCGGAAGCTTCGGCGGTAGTCTCAAAAATGTTTCAGCGAGAACATTGGGAGCTACTGCGATTAAGGAAGCAATCAAAAGGGCAGGAATAGATCCGGCAACCATTGATGAAGTGGTTTATGGATGTGTTCTTCAGGGGGGCCTCGGACAGAATGTTGCAAGACAGGCGGCCATGGATGCGGGAATTCCGAAGGAAGTACCGGCTATGACATTGAACAAAGTATGCGGATCAGGACTGAGAACTGTTTCTCTGGCTGCACAGATGATTAAAGCCGGAGATGCCGACATCATTGTTGCGGGCGGTACCGAGAACATGTCTGCTACAGCTTATGCTGTTCCTACTGCCAGATGGGGAGCTAGAATGAACGATAACAAGATTATTGATATGATGACAAACGATGGTCTGACATGCGCGTTCAACAACTACCATATGGGGATCACTGCTGAAAACGTAGCCGAACAGTGGAACCTTACAAGGGAAGAACTGGACGAATTCGCTGCCAAATCACAGCAAAAAGCTGTTGCAGCTGTAAATTCAGGAAGATTTGATGATGAAATTGTTCCTGTAGAAGTTCCTCAAAGAAAGGGAGATCCTATCATATTTGATAAAGATGAGTATCCTAAAGACGGAGTAACAGCTGAAGGAATCGCTAAGCTCAGACCTGCTTTTAAGAAAGATGGTATGGTAACAGCGGCAAATGCTTCCGGAATTAATGATGCAGCAGCAGCTCTCATAGTAATGTCAAAGGAAAAAGCCGATGAACTGGGAATTAAGCCGCTCTGCACTATAAAATCATATGCTTCAGCAGGAGTTGATCCAAGCATAATGGGTATTGGACCTATACCTGCTTCTAAAAAAGCTCTCGACAAGGCCGGTATGACCATAGATGATATCGATCTTATCGAAGCTAATGAAGCTTTTGCAGCTCAGTGTATAGCAGTAGGAAAAGATCTGGGCTTTGAAGATGAAAAGCTTAATGTCAACGGAGGAGCGATTGCTTTAGGACATCCGATAGGGGCTTCCGGAGCAAGGATTCTTATAACGCTTATCTATGAGATGATAAAACAAGATGCCAAGACGGGACTTGCTACGCTCTGCATTGGAGGCGGTCAGGCAACTACGATGATTGTTGAACGATAAATAAAAATCAGGCAGGTAATTGCCATATGATATTGGAAGGATTGCTGCACCAGGAAAAATCTCCGGTGCAGCAAGCTTTTTTTTGATGCGGCGGGGAATATAGAATGCCATTCGCAGCCTGCATATGATGATTTATTCTTTACTGAAGGAATTATCCTTATGGTGGATGTCGATATATCTAAAAGTATACTTTATATTGCTATGCTTTTGATACAGCCACTTTGCATAATAAAATGAGTCAAATCGTTTTATAGACGAGCCTATTTTGGGCAGTTGAATGTTGGTGTGCTAAGAAAGGAAATTTGGTTGATGAAAAAAAGAAGTAAATTGATGAGCGCACTGTTAGCGTTATGTTTGATAATAGGCATAATACCGATAACAGCATCTGCGCAGGATACAGAAAAGGAAGCCCCTGGTACGACATGGACTGATGAAGGTAATTATGATACTGGCTGGTATGATGCTGACACTACAAAGGATGTGTTTGAAATCAGCAGTGCAGAACAGCTTGCGGGACTTGCCAAGCTGGTGACGACAAGGACGGAACAGAAAAATTTTAGCGGAAAGACTATTAAACTGACAGAAGATATTGATTTATCCGCCCATAAGTGGACTCGTATAGGATACGATTCATTTAGGGCATTTTCTGGAACATTTGATGGCGGCGGCCATACTATTACAGGCATGGACAGCGCAATTCCGTGTATCCCACCTTCTCCGGGAGAAACCTTTCCTGATGCCAATTATGCACGCGGTCTGTTTGGGTATGTGAAAGATGGAAATATAAAGAATGTTGTACTTAAAAACCCTTCTGTAATAAATGCAGACAAGGCATATACAAGTGCTGTAGTAGGATATGCCAGAGGTTGTGATATTACAAATTGCAAGGTAATTGATGGGAATATAAGCGGCGGAAGTCAAATGGGAGGTATAGTCGGACTTTCTGTAGGCGGCACTATAAGTGATTGTACTGTAACGAATACAAATATAAACGGACAGGCAAATTACGTAGGAGGTATAGCCGGCTTCTTTGCAAATGATGGAAAGACTACCACTGGTGATTCAAGAATTATTGACTGTACTGTAACCGGTGGAGAGGTAACTGGTTCAGCCCATGTGGGAGGTATAGCCGGAGCTAACACAGATGGCTCAACCTCGCCATATAATTACGGAGACGAGATAAGAGGCTGTTATGCTAATACATCTGTAACAGGAGAAACAACGAGAATAGGCGGTATTGTAGGCAGGATGCAAAATGCATTTCCTGGAGATACTGTGGTTACAGTTTCAGAATGTATATCGGGCAGTAAAGTGACACAGACAGGAAAGGCTGCCGGTAATGACACTGTAGGCGGAATAGTCGGATTTGCAGATAGAAATGTTAATATAGAATCATGCTATTCCACAGGGAACATAGAAGGGCAAACGTTTGTAGGCGGAATAGCCGGGATCAATAACGGAGAGATTGAGGCGTGTTATTTCGCAGGTAATATTAAGAGTCGCGGGGGTGAGCTGGGAGGTATCACAGGACGAACTCAATACGGGATGGTGAAAAATTGTTATTCAACAGGTAATGTTACAGGACATGAA
>NZ_JBKTXS010000014.1:0-52516 GCF_046951855.1 Lentihominibacter sp.
TGCGGCCTTGGCGGAATAGGCAGACGCGCACGTTTGAGGGGCGTGTGGGAGACCGTACCGGTTCAAGTCCGGTAGGCCGCACCAAGTTCGACTCGGGATTTTTCGGAATTCCGAGTTTTTTGTACAAATATGTTTTAAAATCAGAATCATTCAGTTACTTTGCCTTGTAAAAAATTTTGATTATAGATATAATGATATTATATAAATTTATTATAAGAGAGCCGGCACGGTGTAAAAAGGAATGGGTGTATCATGATAGAACGAGAATTTATAAAATTTATATCGGGAACACCGATTGCCATCAGAACCTATAACATAGATAAATATGAGCCTCATTATCATGATGATTGTATTGAATTGTTATTCGTGTTGAACGGAGCTGTTAACATACGGGCCAACTATGACAGGTTCTATATGACAAAAAATGATTTTACGATAATAAACAGAGGTGATATTCACTATATAAGAGGTGACAAAGATAACATGGTAGTATCTCTGTATATAAATCTAAAAGCATTTGAGGAAAAATACGAATATGTAAGATATATTTATTTTCTGTGTGAGAGTTTTAATGCCAACAGTGTACAGAAAAAATATAATCCTGAGGTGAGGAAACTTTTTACTGATATAGTTTTAGAGACTGCAGAAGAAAAAAAAGATATACATAAAATAAATGATAAAATATGGCAGCTTATGGATATTTTTATCAGCAAATACGATTTTGCTCATTATCATAATGGCAGAGAGATTCCTGATAATCAGCTTCAGAGATACTATAGAATAATAAAAGAAATAGAAACCAATTACGGAGAAAAGCTCGATCTTGATTATTTTGCTCAAAAAGAATTTGTAGGAAAAAATTATATTTCACAGTTTTGGAAAAAAATAACTAACATGAATCTCACGGATTATATAAATGCTATAAGAACTGAGAAATCTGAAAAAATGATGCTTACAGGTGAAAAAAGTGTCAATGAAGTATCTTTCAAATGTGGATTTTCTGATCCTAAATATATATATAAGGGGTTCAGAAAGTGGTATGAAAAGACACCGTCGCAGCATAAACGTGAATATAAGAGATATAAAGAAGAAGGAACCTCTGTAGATGAGTATGGCATTGGAGAATTTATAGTCAAATTCGGACATGACCTGGTTTATGCCGATATGGATGAAATAAAAGTTTCTCTTATACAAGGAGAAGGCGCTAAAGACAACTGGAAAAGAAAATATGAAGCCGAGGTAAGAAAATATTCGGGAAGCAGGATGAAGCAGGAACTTATAAAAGAAAGCCACCGTGAATCAGGAATACGTGAAGTATATCTTCCTCTTTTCGACAGATCTGTCACCGATGTTTCAGGAGAATATGTGACTTTTGATAAAAAGTTTATCGAAAAAGTCTTAGTAAAAGTTAAAGAACTGGCTCAGACACTTTTTATTGAGATGCGCTTTAGAGAAAGGGCTTCAGATGAATGGGAAAAAATAATAAGAGGTTTTTCCCAGATCGCAAAAGATATAGGATCGCCTGATCTTTTGTCTATGTGCAGATTTGTTGTGTGTTTGGATGAGTTTGGGGCCGATATAGAGGCGAAGGAATTTATCGATAGAATTTCTGATATAGTAAACAGAAAACATATCAAGATAGCGTTAAAGTTTGACTGAATATTATCACAAAACTGACAATTGACAAAAGTGGACAAAAATAGAGAAAAATTGACAAGGATATATTTTAACTTAAAAATCAAGAAAAAGTCCTTGTCTTTTTTGTTTGAAAAAATAGATAATTGAGCGATTGAAGATTAATTTTTTTTAAAATATTATTAAATCAATTTAAAACTATCATCATTTAAACACATTTAAGGACAGATAAATAAAATGTCGTAATATGTCACAAAAAAATAAAGTTTGACAAAATTACAGTTTATGATAAACTTGGGTGTGTTAAATAGTTGACAGGAGGTGTTTTTTTATGAGTCAACAAGAGCAAGTTCATGGTGTTGCCGGACTCAAAAAGCATGATATCAAGGTTTCAGGAATTGTATTCATGCTCTATTGTCTGGTGGCGGCAGGAGCCTTCGGAATCGAAGAGATGGTTCCGGAAGCAGGACCGGGAATGACTATTATCTTACTTTGTGTATTCCCGATAGTATGGGCGTACCCTATCAGTAATCTGGTAGCAGAATCAGGTTCGGTATTACCGTCAGAAGGCGGCGTATACGTTTGGGTAAAAGAAGCGTTCGGTGAGTTCTGGGGATTCCAGGCAGGATGGTGGGGAACAGTATCCACTTATATCACTAACGGCGTATATGTAGCGTTGGTTGCAGGTTACACAAGTCAGATGATACCTGGTATGTCTGAGGCCGGAGTACACGCAATAAAAATCGGAATGATATTGATCTTTACAGTTGTTAACTTGATGGGACTGAAAGAGGTAGGAAAAGTAAGTACTATTCTTTCCATCCTCATCGTTCTTGCGTTCGGACTGGTTGCAGTTGTAGGTTTTATCAACTGGCAGACAAACCCAATTGATCCTATAATGCCTGCTGATTACAGTATTATCGATGGTTTAGGCGGCGGTATCTGTATATGTGTATGGATGTACTGCGGATATGAATGTATCTCCAATATGGCAGGCGAAGTTAAGAATCCTCAGGTAATCCCTAAGGGACTTAAGATAGCTATGCCGCTGGTTGCGCTTACATATGTGCTTCCTACATTGGGTGGTCTTGCATCTCTTCCTGCAGGAAGCTGGGAAAACTGGTCTACAGAAGGCGGTTTCGGAACAGGAGTAGGTTATGCTTCAGTTCTTACAACACATCTCGGACAGGCATGGGGATATATATTCCTGGTTATAGCAATCATTTCACAGTGTGCGATTTTCAATACATATCTTGCATCAGGTTCAAGAGGATTCTTCGTACTGGCTGATGATAATCTTGCTCCTAAGTTCCTGGTAAAGGTAAGCAAGAAGAAAGGTGTTCCTTATATAGGAATCTTATCACTGGCTATAGTTACTCTTATACTGGCACAGTCATCATTCACTACTCTGGTAAGTATGGAAGTAGTTTTCATGCTAGCTCTCTATATTATTCTTCCGATAGCTGTAATAAAGCTGAGAAAGAAGCTCCCTATAGAAGAAAGAAAAAAGAGAGGTCTGTTTGTAATGCCCGGAGGAAGTGCAGGTCTGATCTTCTATGCAGGCTTCCCTATGGTTATTGCAGTTATTGCGCTGCTGATAAACGGTACTGACTATTTGGCTGTAGGTCTTCTGGCTATTTGCTCAGGTCCGGTTGCATATCTGATCTTTAAAAAGATTTACGGTGGAGTTGGTAAGAAAGATCCTGAAAATTATCCACTGAACGGAGCTGGATTTGCAAAGGGTGATACTGTAAGAGTCGGTTTGTTTATGTTCCTTGCAGGACTGATGGCATTCCTCGGACAGTTCTGGCTCAGATGGTATGAGCAGGATTGGGGTCCTGATGATTATGATATGCTGGGAGAATCAATTTCCAAAGTACAAGATATTCTTTTATGGGCTGGTCTTGCGGCTATCGTAATAGGTGCTGTAATATTCTTTGTAGGAAAGAAGAAGGATGCTCCTATGCCTGAAAAACCGGTAGATATGGATGCTCTCATGAATAAGTATCTTAACGAAGAAAAACATGAATCCTTCTTTGAGGATTAATCTTCAATAATAATCTATATTAAAAGCAGTCATCTCGCATTTATTTTAGTGAGGTGATTGTTTTTTTGTACAGGGAGGGATGTTGAAAATACAGCTGCTGTACAGTATAATGAATAAATGATTGTTTTATTGTAATAGAAAATGGAGGAAGAAAAATGGATTACTATTACAGCTACAACAGCACATATGGGTATGAGAATCCGGCATTTATAGTTGGATATACGATCGGCATTCTTGTATTTGCTGCTATCGCTGTTATATCATGGTGGAGGATATTTTCCAAGGCCGGGGAAGCAGGATGGAAAGCTATAATACCTTTCTACAATATGTATACGGCGTATAAGCTGTTTTGGAAGAAAGCGATATTTTTTATCATGCTTGCTCTTGGAGTTGTCGGAGCTATAGGATATTTTATTATGATATTTGGGGTCGCAGCAATGTATATGTTCGGCGGCGGATCAGGAAATATGGCGGCATTTGCTATTGGCCTTATTTTGCTTTTAGGATGCAGCGTAGCAGCGCTTGTACTTCAGATAATATTTTATAATCGTATTTCAAAGGCATTTGGTCATGGCGCCGGCTTTACAGTAGGACTTGTATTGCTGAATTTCATCTTTTGGCTTATATTGGCTTTCGGATCATCCAGATATGTGACGGATGATCAGGTTCAAAATATGAATAATGAAAATGCAAATCAGTATACATATAGAAATCCTATGGAGTGATGACCTGAATAATAATCATTGTTAAATAAAAATGACAGATGATATATAGAAAATATTATCTGCCATTTTTTTTGCGATAATTATCTCTGATTTTGGTAAATAATAAAAGTATTATGTGATGAAATCGGATATCGAAGGAGGAGATGGCAATGAAGTATCTATGGGAAGAAACTGCAGATCGGAAAGTATCAGAATCTTTGATGGGTGATACAGAAACAGAGGTACTGATTATAGGAGGAGGAATATCAGGTATAATGTGTGCCTATATGCTTCAAAGTAATGGTATAGACTGTATGGTAGCAGAAGCTGCTACTGTCGGAAGTGGTACGTCAAGAGGAACAACTGCTGCACTTACTCCGCAGCATGGAGATATATACACAAAACTGACAAAGAAATATGGAAAAAATACGGCGAAGGGATATCTTGATGCTAACCTGGACGCCTTAAATCGGTATGAAAAGCTGGCCGGAGAGTTTGATTTTGATTTTTCTTATAAAGATTCGTACATTTATTCGTTAAATGATAAAAAGCGAATGAGACTTGAAGCTGCCATTGTAAGGGAACTGGGATTCCCTGCGGAATTCACTGACACTACCGAACTTCCTATGAAAGTTGCAGGTGCGGTGAGATTTCCAAAGATGGCACAGTTTCATCCTCTGAAACTTATTTTTTCTCTTTGTGAAAATTTAAATATATACGAAAATACACAGATAAAGAAGATAGATGAAGGCAAAGCCTATTTTTCAAAGGGTTCTGTAAAAGCCAAGAAAATAGTGATAGCAACCAGATTTCCTTTTATGAATATGTACGGTTTATATCCTCTTAAATTATATCAGAAGCGTTCTTTTGTTTTGGCACTTGAAAATGCTCCTGATATTGGTGGCACCTATGCAGATATATCAGAGCGAGGTTTTTACATGAGAAATTATAAAGATCTTCTTATTGTCGGCGGAGGAGATCATAGAACCGGAACAAAAAACGATGGATTTGAAACTGTGAGAAACTTTGTAAGTGAGTATTTGCCTGAATGCAGTGAAAGGTATTCTTGGGCGGTTCAGGATTGCATAAGTCTTGATGATATGCCTTATATAGGAAATTACAGTAGAATGCTTAATAATATATATGTAATATCAGGTTTTAATGAGTGGGGTATGTCGTCTGCTATGGTGGCGGCTTCGATTATAAGCGATAAAATAATGGGCATTGATAACAAGTTTGAACATATTTTTTCTCCTGATAGAGGTATACTTGCGAGACAGACAGTTCTCAACGCTGTTGAGGCAGTAAAAAGTTTTCTGTCTCCGGGGAAAAAGCGATGTGCTCATCTGGGATGTGCTCTTAAAAAAAATATAGATGAAAATACATGGGACTGTCCATGTCATGGCTCTCGTTTTAGCATGGATGGAGAACTTTTGGAAAATCCAGCAGTTCGTGATATTAAATAATGTGAATACTGCGTGATGATTGATCTGCCTTTGTTGAAAATTTGAAAAAGTGCAGATATAATAAAGTATTATGTTGTACCAGTGATTATGATCGGAATAAGAATGACCCAAAGACACAGAAGAAGCAGAAGATACGGCAGCAGATCGCGCAATCAAAAAGTCATCAATAAGATATTTGTGATCGCAGCTATAATCATAGTTGCGATCATAGTTTTATTTGTGCGTAATTTGTATTTTTTTATTACAGAAAGAGATGTAACCGATGAGAACCGTTATCCGGTGAAAGGGGTGGACGTATCTTCGTATCAGCTTGAAATTGACTGGAAAGGACTTGAAGATGAAGGCTTTAAATTTGCTTTTGTAAAAGCTACGGAAGGAAGCAGTCATGTAGATGAGAGGTTTGAGTACAATTGGAATGAAGCTAATAAAACAGATATGAAGATAGGAGCATATCATTTTCTGAGCTATGATACGAACGGGGAGGCTCAGGCAAAAAATTATATTGATACTGTCAATAAAAAATTAGGTATGCTTCCACCTGTAGTAGATGTAGAATTTTATGGAGAATATCAGGAAAAGCATCCTGCAAAAAATACAGTGAGAGAAGTGCTCACTACAGTTTTGGATGAACTGGAGGATCATTATCATAAAAAGCCTATCATATACACTAATTCATACATATATGATGAATATATTTCAGGTATATATGAAGATTATGACATATGGATAAGCGCTCATGATATACCTGAAACTTTAAGTGACGGGAAGAAATGGTCTTTTTGTCAGTATACGTTTTATGGTAAATCAGAAAATGTGGCCGCAGGAGAAAAATATGTAGATATGAATGTGTTCAATGGAAGTTCTTGGGATTTCAGAAAATATGACTGAAAGTAAAGAGGAGGAAGTGTAATGCTGTCTAAATTCAGCGTAAAACGGCCGTTTACCGTATTGGTTGCCGTAGTAATTGTTATTGTGTTCGGGGTGATATCTTTTATGAAGATGACACCGGACCTTTTCCCTAATATAAACACCCCTTATGTGATGGTGATGACTGCATATCCGGGAGCAAGTCCCGAGGAGGCAGAAACGGAGATCACAGAGCCTATGGAGCAGCAGATGGCAACTCTTACCAATATAAAGAATGTGACATCGGTTTCGGCAGCCAATTATTCTATGATACAGATGGAGTTTTCTGACGATGTAAATATGGATGCTATTTCTGTTGATATCAGGGACAAGATAAGCCAAATAGAAGGAAATATGCCTGAAACTGCAGGAACCCCGGTAGTTATGAAAATAAATCCGGATATGATTCCGATAGTAACGTCTGCAGTGGGCATGAAAGGAAAATCTGCGGGAGAAGTATCGCAGTTCACTAAAGAAAATCTGGAAAATCAGCTTTCCGGAGTAGAAGGCGTAGCGTCAGTTTCTGCTATGGGTATGATTTCCGATAATATACAGATAGTACTTTCTCAGAAAAAAATAGATGAAATTAATGATAAAATATCTTCAGCTATAAGCAGTCAGTTGGGAGAGGCAAAAGAACAGATAAACAGCGGAATAAGTGCAGCAAACAGTGGAAAAGAACAGATAGCTTCAGGGAAAACTGCCGTAATTGAGGGGCAGAAGCAGGCATCGCAGCAGATCGCTGCAACAAGATCTCAGCTTAAAAGCGGACGTGAGAAACTTGTCGAGCTTAAAAAACAAGGACCGACACTTAAGGCATTGCTTAAACAGTATGATGAGGCCATAGCTTCCAATAATCCTGTTGCAATAAAAGCTGCTGAACAGGCTATTGCACTTTTGGGAATGGATGTGGATACTCTCAGAAAATCTGTCGAGCAGTTAGATACTATAGATCAGCAGATAGCTGCAGTTGATACTGCATTAAGAGATCTCGATGCTCAGGGGGCTACTGCTACATTTACGCTGGGGAATAAGTATTCTGATCTGTCAGCCGCAGAAAGCACTATAGATGCGACAGTAAATCAACTTCAGAGTGCTCTTGCAGAACTTCAAAGCTCAGAGGAAGCCGCTCTTGCCAGTGCTGATATGACAGGTGTGCTGACAATGAACAACATATCAGCTATTTTAAATGCTCAGAATTTTTCTATGCCTGCAGGATATATAACTGACGGAGAAGCAGAAATTTTGGTAAGTGTAGGCAATAAGATAAAGGACAAAGAAGAACTGAATAATCTTGTTCTGCTTGATATGGGGATAGATGGAGTAGACCCCATAAGATTATCTGATATAGGCACTGTTACATATACTAATCAGGCAGAGGATACATATGCAAAAATAAATGGGCAAAACGGAGTACTTTTGAGTTTTACCAAGCAGTCGAGTTATCCCACAGCTGAAGTTTCGGAAAATATTACAGACAAGTTTTCACAGCTTGAGAAACAGTATGATGAACTGGAATTTACTATGCTTTCAGATCAGGGAGAGTATATAAATATTGTTGTAGATTCTGTTCTTCAGAATCTGCTTATGGGGGCTGTACTTGCTATATTGATATTGCTGTTTTTCCTCAGAGATATCAGACCTACGCTGATAACAGCGGTCAGTATACCAATAAGTGTCGTTTTTGCTATAGTATTGATGTATTTTTCAGGGGTTACACTGAATATGATATCATTGTCCGGCCTTGCTATAGGAGTAGGTATGCTTGTGGATAATTCTATAGTAGTGGTTGAAAATATATATAGGCTCAGAGCTTTAGGATACAGTAGGATAAAGTCTGCAGTTTCCGGAGCGGTTCAGGTTGCGGGAGCTATTACATCATCTACTCTTACTACGATATGTGTTTTTGTTCCTATAATATTTGTAGACGGAATGACTAAGGATTTGTTCACTGACTTGGCACTTACAGTGGCCTATTCCCTTATAGCCAGCCTTATAATTGCATTGACTCTGGTTCCGGCGATGGCTAAGGGAATGCTGGGAAAAGACACGAAAAAATCTATTCTCAGTCAAGACGGCAAGACCATAAGTAATTATAAGAAGATAGCCTCGTGGAGTCTGAGTCATAAAAAAACTTTAATTATAGCATCAGTGGCTATATTAGTTGTATCTACAGGGTTAGCTCTTGCAAGAGGATTTTCTTTTATGCCTTCCATGAGTACTTCTCAAATATCTGCAACGATACAGATGCCGGAGGAAAGTTCGCTTGAAGAAACTTCGGAGACTACGGATGCGATATCTGAAGAAATTAAGAAAGTAGATGGTGTAAAGACAGTAGGCGCTATGCTTTCCAGTGATGCTATGGGAATGTTCGGTATGTCTTCTGGTCAGCAGGATGTGACATCTACTATGCTATACATTATATTGGATGAAAATAAAACAGAAAACGGAAGCCTTATAGACAAAAAATTAGAAAAAATGGCAGAAAAATATGGTTGTGAGATTGTTTCATCATCAGGAACGGATATGACATCTATGATGGGAGGATCAGGTGTGTCTCTGAATCTTTACAGTGATGATCTTGAAATTTTAAGAAAAACAGGTTCATCTATAGAGGATGCTTTGAGAGATATGAAACAGCTTGAAGAAATTTCTGATGTAGATGAGGACAGTACAGAGGAAATGAAAATAGTAGTGGATAAGAATCTGGCTATGAAAGAAGGGTTAACTACAGCACAGGTATATCAGCAGGTTTCTTCTAAACTTACAAAGGAAGCGACAGCTACTTCAATTAAGCAGTCTGATAAATCGGTAGATGTTATAGTTGAGAATACTGTCTCAGAGAATATTGATAAGGATGACCTTATGAATATGAAACTTTCTGCCGATAAAAAAGACGGGACTAAATCAGAGATAACATTATCGTCCATAGCTTCTGTAGAAACAGGGAAGTCCATGAATTCCATAAATCATGATAATCAGAAAAGAAGTCTTAAGGTTACGGCGGCAGTGAAAGAAGGATATAACGTAACACATGTGACTGATGAAGTGAAAAAGATGATTCAAAAGGAAAAACTTGTGCCTGAAAACGTCAAGATAGAATACGGTGGTGAAAATGAAGAGATCGTGGATGCCATGAAGCAGATGTTGCTGATGCTTGTAGTGGGACTCGTTCTGGTCTATCTTATTATGGTAGCGCAGTTTCAATCACTGCGATCTCCATTTATCGTGATATTTACTATTCCGCTGGCTTTTACGGGAGGAATGCTGGCACTGCTTGTATGCGGTCAAGATGTTAGTGTGGTCTCTATGATGGGTTTTGTTATGCTGATGGGCGTTGTGGTAAATAATGCTATAGTGTTGGTTGACTGTATAAACAAATTCCGCATGGAAGGAATGGAAATGGATGAAGCTATCATAAATGCCGGGGCTGTAAGAATGCGTCCTGTACTGATGACTGCCATAACTACTATACTGGGGCTTTTGCCTCTTGCCATAGGAATAGGTACAGGAGCGGAAATGATACAGCCTGTAGCTATTGTCTGCATAGGAGGACTGCTTTATGCAACTCTTATGACTTTAGTTATAATTCCGATCATGTACAAGATTTTTGCCAAGAAACATATTGAAAAAATTAAAGAGGAAGACCTTGAAATACTGTCAGTATAATGATATAATCAATATGCTGTGCCGGCGTGATGGAATTGGCAGACGTGCGGGACTCAAAATCCCGTGGTGGCAACACCGTATGGGTTCGACCCCCATCGCCGGCACCATTATCTTCGGATAAAAATAAATTATAGAACACACTCAAACAGGAGGAGCGTTAAATGAACGGAACTTTGACGATGTTATTGCCATTAGTCATTTTGCTGGCCGTAATGTATTTTTTACTTATCAGACCACAGAAGAAGAGAGAAAAAGAAATCAATGCTATGAGAAGAGGTATCCAGGTAGGAGATGAGATCATAACTATCGGAGGTATCTGCGGAAAGATTGTCAAGACAAAAGAAGAATCTCTCGTCATACAGGTGGGAGCAGATAAAGTGAAATTCGAAATCATGAGATGGGCAGTTTCAAAAGTAGTTGAGGAAAGCAAGAGACCTGCGGCGAAGGCTAAGGAAGAGGTTGAAGAGATCGAAGAAACCGAAGAAGTAAAGCCTGCTAAACCAAAGAGAATGAAAAAAGCAGCTCCTGCTCAAGAAGAAACAATCGAAGCGGAAGCAACTGAAGAAGTTGGAGAAACAGAAGAATCTGCTGAAGCAACTGAAGAAAAATAAACAGAAATTTTAAGAGAGGGAGACCTCTCTTTTTTCGTGGTCAATAAATCTGTTCGCCCTGTGTGTTTTCATAATTAGCTGATGAGTGCAATATAATAAATTATCGGAGGTGAATTATGGAAATATTAAGAAGAACATTAAAAGCTTATATGTTAACATTATGTATCTTTGTGATACTCACATTTGTTCTTGCGGCAATCATCAATTTTACAGGATTCAGGGAGAGCTGGACGTTCGCAGCTTTGTTGGTGGCTTTATCTGTGTCATGTACGTTTATTGGTGTAATGGAAGGCAATATCGTAGGGAAAAAGGGGCTTCTTGTGGGAGCAGCTTCTTCGGCTGTTTTGATTCTTATAATACTTTTGGCGGTGGGAGGAGTTTTCGCAGGAGTCTTTGGAATGCACAGTTTCAATATTTTTTATATTATTCCGGTTATCATAGGCGCTGTCGGAGGAGTTTTCGGTGCAAATCTTGCTAAATAAAAAAGCAGACCTTACCTGCGGTTAGTTCATATAACAGAGTAATATTTTCGGCATGATGAAAAATCAGTGGATTTTCCTTGTTTACAAGCACAAAAAGTAGTAAACTAATAAAAGTATGATTAAATGGATTTTTTGTCGTCTGTTTAAAATAAATCATAGCCGGAGGATCAGATGAACTATAAGTTAAAAAGAGTTTTAGCAGTATTGTTTGTTGTCATAATAGCCGTGGGATGGTATCTTACTATCTTCGGAGCGGGACCTATAGATCCCATAAAGGACAGAATAAAACTGGGCCTTGATATTAAGGGCGGGGTTTATGTAGTAATGGAAGCAGATACGGATCTTAAAGGTGATGATCTTCGGGAGGCAATGGAACAGACACAAAGTGTCATTGAGGAGAGGGTCAATCAGATGGGGCTGGCCGAGCCGGTCGTTACTATAGAGGGAGAGAAGCGAATAAGGGTGGAACTGCCGGGAGCAGATGATGCCCAGCAGGCCATAGAACAGATAGGAAAAACTGCGCAGCTTCAGTTTGCTCTTGCTGATGGAACGATAGTTTTAGATGGAGGCAATGTTAAAGATGCATCTATTGCTACAGATAGTGAAAAAGCAGGGTATGCTGTTTCTCTTGAATTTGACAGTGAAGGAGCGGATCTTTTTTATCAGGCAACGACCAAAGCATATAACGGAACTGTGACATCTTCTGTAGAAGGGGTTTCCAATAAATCTATAATGATAATACTTGACGGACAGATTATCTCGTATCCGGAAGTAAATGAGCCTATAAGTGGAGGAAAATGCAGTATTACAGGCAATTTTTCTCAGGAAGAAGCTTCTAATCTGGCCGCTTTGATAAGAGGCGGAGCGCTGCCTTTGGAGTTACATGAAGTTAATTCTTCTGTTCAGTCGGCAAAGATAGGATATGATGCTCTTGAAATGAGTGTTTACGCAGGACTTATAGGTCTTGCCATAATATTGATACTCATGCTTGTAGCATACAGAGGAATGGGGCTTGCGGCTGATCTTGCGTTACTGTTTTATGTGGTGATAGTACTGAATGTAATGGCATTTATGGGAAGTGTACTGACATTGCCGGGTATTGCAGGTATTATCTTATCAGTAGGAATGGCAGTGGATGCCAATGTTGTTATCTTCTCAAGAATAAGAGAGGAGATTGAATCGGGGAAGACGGTAAGATCTGCTGTGCAGATTGGATTTAAGCGTGCCATGAGTACTGTTATAGATTCTCAGGTAACTACTCTTATTGCGGCTGTCATCTTATATGAAATAGGAACGAGTTCAGTAAAAGGTTTCGCATGGACCTTCATGATAGGTATTGTTGTAAGTATCTTTACAGCAGTAGTTGTCACTCATTTATACGTAAGCATTATGTCTGAAGGCAAGAGAACAGGACGCAAAGGTTTTTTTGGGATAAAGAAAAACAACAAGGCCACTTTCTCTATAAACAGAGACCTTCATTTTATAAAATACAGAAAAATATATTACGGAATATCTGTGGCTATTATGGTGGTGGGCCTTGTATGCGGCGTAGTCAGAGGATTGAACTATGGCATTGATTTTACCGGTGGAACGATGATTCAGATGGATATGGGGAAAGAAATATCGATTTCCGATGTTGAAAAAGCCATAAAAGAATATGATCTGGAGCCGGAAATAATATATTCGGGAGAAAACAATGACCAGATAGTCATCAGGACTATAGAGTCTCTTGATACTGATGAGAGAGCTGAAGTTATAGGAACTATAAACGATACTTTCGGTACGACGCAGGAAGACGTGGTAGCGGAAGAACTTTTTGGTCCGTCAGTGGGAAAAGAACTCAGAAATAATGCTGTTTTGGCAACAGTTCTGGCCGCTGTGTGTATGCTGATTTATATAAGATTCAGATTTTCACAGTGGAAATTCGGCGGTGCGGCGCTTCTTGGAGTGCTTCATGATGTACTGATAGTCATAGCATTTTATGCCATATTTAATATCACTATCAATAATCCTTTCATTGCGGGTATACTTACAGTAGTGGGATATTCTATAAATGACACTATCGTGGTATTCGACAGAATACGTGAGAATATAAAATATATGAAGAAAGGAAGCACAGAACAGCTCGTTGATAGGAGTATAACTCAGACTTTGGGCCGTTCCATGATGACTTCGGCAACTACATTGATAGTTATGATACCTTTGCTTATTATGGCAGGAGATGCTATAAGAGAGTTTGTTATACCTTTGATGGTGGGCATTATTGCCGGAGCATATTCCTCCATAGGAACCTGCAGTCCTCTTTATTATGAGTTTTCGAGACCGGGAAGAATGTCCAAATATGAAAAACATGTAAAAGCAAATCAGAAAAAGACAAGAAAGGAAGAAAAATTCCAGGAAGTGAAAGCACTGGAAGAAAAACATGATCCGGAACCGGAAGTTGAGGCAGGAAGACCTTTAAACGAAAAGGAAAATAATGCTGTCGATAAAAATAAGCCTAAAACAAATGAAAAAAGATCAAAACGTTATGTAAAAGGAAATAAAAAGTAAAGGGCATCTATGTTATGATGAAAAGAAAAGAATTCCTAAACACTATTTTAAAATTTAATTCCAATTACGATATCGAACTGATAGGAAGAGCATATGATGTCGCTGAAGAAATGCACAGAAGTCAGCTGCGTAAATCAGGCGAACCGTATTTGATACATCCTATGGCTGTCGCCGAAATACTGGCTGATTTGGGAATGGACGAAGAAACTATTGTAGCCGGCCTTTTGCATGATGTCGTTGAGGATACTGAGTATACGGAAAAGCAGCTGGTAGCCGATTTTGGAGAAGAAGTAGGTCTGCTGGTGGATGGAGTCACGAAGCTGGGTTCACTTAAATTCCAGAGTAAAGAAGAAAGGCAGGCAGAAAACCTCAGAAAAATGTTTCTTGCCATGTCAAAGGATATAAGGGTTCTGATAATAAAACTTTCAGACAGACTCCATAATCTCAGAACGATCAATTATATGACTCATGATAAAATAATTGAAAAGTGCCGGGAAACACTTGATATATATGCGCCTCTTGCAGCAAGGCTCGGTATATATACCATGAAAATGGAGCTTGAGGATATAGCTTTGAAGTTTTTGGAACCTGAAGCCTATTATGAACTTGCAGAGCAGGTGAACGAGAGAAAAGGCGAACGGGAAAAATCTATAGAAACAGTAGTGGAAAAAATAAAAAAATCACTGGATGAAATAGATATAAAGTATGATATATATGGTCGGTCCAAACATTTTTACAGTATATATAAAAAAATGAAATACCAGCATAAGAGTATTGATGAGATTTTTGATCTTATGGCTGTGAGAGTCATTGTTGAAACAGTAAGAGATTGTTACGCTGTGTTAGGTATGGTGCATACTATGTGGACTCCTATACCGGGAAGATTTAAAGATTATATAGCTATGCCTAAACCTAATATGTATCAGTCACTTCACACTACAGTCATAAGTGAAAACGGTAAACCCTTTGAGATACAAATCCGTACTTATGAAATGCACAGAATTGCCGAATATGGTATAGCTGCTCACTGGAAATATAAAGAAGGAATCGAGTCAGATAAAGAAGAAGTTAAGCTTTCATGGCTGAGGCAGGCTCTTGAATGGCAAAAAGATGTAAAAGATCCTAAGGAATTTATGGAGTCCTTGAAGATGGATCTGTTCTCAGGGCAAGTGTTTGTTTTTACTCCTCAGGGAGATGTCATAGAGTTGCCGGCGGATTCTACTCCTCTTGATTTTGCTTTCAAGATACATTCCGATGTAGGGTGTAAATGTGTAGGAGCTAGGGTGAACGGCAAGATGGTTACTATAGACCATAAGCTTGAAAACGGTAATATTGTAGAGATAGTGACTTCTCCCAATGCCGCAGGCCCCAGCATAGATTGGCTTAAGATAGCCAAAAGCAGTTCTGCCAGAAACAAAATAAGACAATGGCTGAAAAAGGAAAGTAAAACGGACAGTATAGATAAAGGTAAAGATCTTCTTGATAAATATATAAGAAAAAAAGGACATGATCCAAGAGATCTTTTAAAGAATACCTTTCTTGTTAGGGCAGTTAGGGAGATGGGATATAAAAGCAGTGACGAGCTTTATAACCATTTGGCAAACGGCGGAACTTTGCTGACAAAGCTTAACAATCTTTTGCTTAAATACGATGCCGAAGCAAAAGAAGCAGAAGCTGAAAAAGAAAAAAGCCTTCTTGAGAACCTCAATGAAATGAGCGAGAAGACTCAGAAACGTATACAGCAGAAGAAACATAAGAAGGAAGACAATTCAGGTGTAGTAGTAGATGGCGTTAATAATCTTATGATAAGGATAGCCAGGTGCTGTAATCCTGTACCGGGAGACGATATAGTCGGATTCATAACTAAAGGCAGAGGGATTTCCGTTCACAGAAGAGACTGTGATAATCTTAAGTCTCTGTCTCCTGCCGATAAAGCAAGATTTATTGATGTGAGATGGGATAAAGATATATTGGACAAGTCTTTTGATACTGAGATAAGCCTTATTGCGAAAGACCAGAAGAGTATGCTTTCCAGCATATCTAAAATTTGTGAAGACATGGATGTTCATATATCGGGATTAAATGCAAAATCTAATAAAGATGAGACTGTCAAGATAAACTTGACTCTTTCCATAAAAAATAAGGAACAGATGGAGAAAATATGCCGTTCTCTCAAGGGAATTCCGGGGATATTAGAGGCATACAGAGCAACAACATGAGAGCAGTAATACAGAGAGTAAAAAACAGCAAAGTCACTGTAGACGAAAAAGTGACGGGAGCCATAGGAAGAGGCCTTATGGTTCTTATTGGTGTCGAAGTCGGAGATTCAGAAAAAGACGCACAATATATTGCAGATAAAGTTACAGGACTGCGTATTTTTGAAGATGAAAACGGAAAAATGAATCTTTCTGTAAAAGAAACAAACGGAAAGATTCTTGCAGTATCCCAGTTTACGCTTTTGGGAGATGTAAGGAAAGGGAAAAGACCCAGCTTTACAAAAGCTGCGCGCCCTGAAGAGGCTCAGTCTCTTTACAGGAGAGTTATAGAAAATATAATATCGCAGGGCATAGATGTAGAGGAAGGGATATTCCAAGAGGAAATGCTGGTAGAGATTTACAATGACGGCCCTGTAACTATACTTCTTGATAGCAACAAGAAATTTTGAAAGGAGATTATAAAATGAAAATAACTTGTCTGCCCAGCGGAGCGTTGGGAGTAAACACATATCTTGCTATAGATGAAAATACAAAGAAAGGTTTTATCGTAGATCCGGGAGGATATAACCCTAAGCTTACGAAGATGGTAAAGGAAGAAGGAGCAGATATTCAATATATCATTCTTACTCACGGACATGCAGATCATATATGCGGAGTCAATGAACATTTAGATGATTTTCCGGGAGTGAAAGTGGTCGCAAACAAAAACGAAGAAAATATGTTGTCGGATGTTAACTTTAACCAGAGCGCGATGTTTGGTGTTCCTCAGACTGTAAAAGCCGACATACTGACTGATGATGGGGATGAATTGAAAGTAGGTGATCTTACACTTAAATTTATATATACTCCGGGACATACGCCCGGCGGAATGTGTGTATATATAGCATCAGAAAATGTTCTGTTCAGCGGAGATACTTTATTCTGTGAGTCTATAGGACGTACAGATTTTCCGGGAGGATCGTTTCAGGAACTGAAGGATGCCGTGCACAATAAGCTTTTCACGCTTCCGGATGAGACAGCAGTTCTTCCGGGACATATGGGAGCTACCACCATAGGACACGAGAAAGGGAATAATCCTTTTGTATAGATGTGTGCTGAGAGGTGTTCAAAACACCCATCAATATGAAGAACTTATAAAAATATTTTTGACTGCAGGAGAGTATGAGATACTAAGCGAGTCAACAGAGAATTTCGGCGCTTGTAAAGTCTTTGAGTTTAAAGGAGATAAGAATCTTCTGAAGCGTGAAATATACGAAAGCCTCCGAGAGTATACAGGTAAAAGCCCTAAATGGGGGATTCTCACAGGCATCAGGCCTGTAAAGCTTACAGGAGAGATTATGGATAGGTGTGGCAGTGCTGAAGAAACGGAAGAGATATTGGCTAAAAAGTATTTAGCTCACGCTGACAAACGCTCTCTTATTATGGAAATACTGGACTATCAGCGTCAGACGGCAGGCAGACCAAAAAGAGACAGCATGAGTCTCTATGTGGGCATACCGTTTTGCCCCACAAGATGTCTGTATTGTTCCTTTACATCTAATCAGGTTGAGAAAACCGAAATTGACAGGTATCTTGAAGCACTCTTAAGGGAAATAGATTACTGCGGAGAAAGAATGCGACAGCACGGTAACAGACCGGAGTCTGTTTACATAGGCGGAGGTACTCCCACATCTTTAGATGAGTTTCAGCTTCAGAGATTGCTTGATAAGTTAAATGACGAGTTTGATACGCAGGTTCTCCGCGAATTTACTGTGGAAGCCGGACGACCGGATACCATCACGAAAGAAAAGCTGGAGATAATAAGAGATTCAGGAGTGGGACGTATAAGTATCAATCCCCAGACTATGAAAGAGGAGACTTTGAGGATAATCGGAAGAAACCATACGGTAGATGAGACTGTGAAAGCTTTTGAGATGGCTCATAAAGCAGGAATAGACTGTATCAACACCGATCTTATAGCAGGTCTTCCGGGAGAAAGCTTTGATGACTTTAAAAACAGCGTTCAAAGAATAGAGGAACTTGGTGTCGAAAATATAACTCTGCATACTCTTGCTGTCAAGAGAGCTTCGGCACTCAAGGCGATAGACGAGGAATTTAACTATAAAAACGAAGATCTGTGTGAGAGAATGCTGTCATATGCAGGAGAATACCTAAGGAGCAGAGGGTACAGACCTTATTATCTTTACAGACAAAAGCATACGTCGGGGAATACCGAGAATCTGGGATTTTGCAGAAACCATAAAATTTCGGTTTACAATATAAGAATTATGGAAGAGGCACAGTCTATTCTGGCTCTGGGAGCAGGCGGTGTAAGCAAGGTATATTTTCCTGATGAAAACAGGCTTGAAAGAGTAGCAAACGTGTCCAATTACCAGATTTACATAGACAGAATAGATGAAATGATTGAGAGGAAAGAAAAGGAATTTTGGAGGTGAACTTATGTTGACAAAAGCTCCTAAGGGAACTAAAGATATGTTGCCTGAACAGGCGTATAAATGGCATTATATAGAGAAAGCATTCGCAGATATTTGCGAAAAATACGGGTTTGAAGAAATCAGAACGCCTATGTTTGAGCATACCGAGCTTTTTCAAAGAAGTGTGGGAGATACTACTGATATCGTACAGAAAGAAATGTACAGTTTCCAGGATTATGGCAAGAGAGCCATAACTCTTAAGCCTGAGGGGACATCTCCAGTGGTAAGGGCATATGTGGAACATAAGCTTTATGCAGGCGTTCAGCCAAGCAAGTTTTATTACAATATTCCTTGTTTCAGATATGAGAAGCCTCAGTCGGGAAGGTTAAGAGAATTTCATCAGTTTGGAATAGAGACCTTTGGGACTTTCGACATGATGGCAGATGCAGAGATAATAAGTCTGGCTTATGAATTCCTCAACGAAATGGGAATAACAGATATAGAACTGAGAATAAACAGCGTGGGATGCCCTAACTGCAGAAAGGTGCACAGAGAAGCGCTGAAAGATTTTCTTAAGCCAAAGTACGATCAGCTTTGCGATACATGTAAGGATAGATATGAGAGGAATCCTATGAGAATACTTGACTGTAAGTCGCCTGACTGTCAGGTACTTGTACAGGGAGCCCCTATGATGCTTGATTATCTGTGCGATGACTGCAGCGACGCATTTACACAGCTTAAGGATAATCTTGATGCCATGGGCATAGATTATGTGGTTGATCCTGGAATCGTAAGAGGTTTGGATTACTATACTAAAACGGCCTTTGAATTTGTTACTACAAAGATAGGAGCTCAGGGAACTGTGTGCGGCGGAGGAAGATATGATCATCTTGTTGAAGAAATCGGAGGGCCGTCTACTCCGGGAGTAGGCTTCGGTTTGGGTAAAGAAAGACTTCTGCTGACTATGGAGGCATGTAAGGCGCAGATACCAGAGCCGGAAGGCGCAGATGTATTCATCGCTTTTATGGGTGATGAAGCAAAAGCCCTCGGTCTTAAACTCATGGGACAGCTGAGACAGAAGGGTCTCAAAGTCCAGATGGATATAATGGGAAGAAACATCAAGAATCAGTTTAAATATGCCAACAGGATAAATGCGCGAAAGACCGTTGTCATTGGTCAGGATGAGATAGAAAATAACAGTTTTGCCATAAAAGACATGAGCACTTCACAGCAGGTGACGGTTTCCATGGAAAACATCATAGATGAATTGTTGAAATAATTTAGGAGCAGGAGATAAGACAATGAGTATATATAAAAGAAGTCATATGTGCGGAGACTTGAGAGAAGCCAACGTAGGGCAAGAAGTAGTCCTCAATGGCTGGATACAAAAGAGACGAAATCTTGGAGGCCTTATTTTCTGTGATCTTCGTGACAAAACAGGTATTACGCAGATTGTATTCAATGATGAAATCCCGCAGGAGATTTTTGAGAAAGCGGACACTTTAAGAAGTGAATACGTAGTGGGAATTAAAGGAAAGGTAATGGAAAGGGAATCAAAAAACCCTGACCTTCCCACAGGAGATATAGAAGTATTTGCCAGCGACCTTGTAATATATTCAGCTGCCGATACTCCTCCTATCTATATAAAAGATGATGATAATGTAGATGATAACTTAAGGCTTAAATACAGATATCTTGACTTAAGAAAGAAGAAGATGCAGGATAATCTTACATTCAGACATAACCTTGCAAAGTTGACGAGAGATTATTTTGCGGAAAACGGCTTTACTGAAGTGGAAACTCCTGTATTGATAAAATCAACTCCTGAAGGGGCAAGGGATTATCTTGTTCCCAGCAGAGTAAATCAAGGGCGTTTTTATGCGCTTCCTCAGTCACCGCAGATGTTCAAGCAGCTTTTGATGGTGGGCGGAACCGACAGATACATGCAGATAGTGAAATGTTTCAGAGATGAGGATCTTCGTGCTGACAGACAGCCTGAATTTACACAGATCGACCTTGAGATGTCTTTTGTTGATGTAGATGATGTAATAGAAATACAGGAAGGTTATTTAAAAAGAGTTTTCAAGGAAATGAAGGGCATAGACATTGAGACTCCGTTTCCGAGAATAACATATGATGAAGCCATGACGAGATACGGAAGCGATAAGCCGGACACAAGAATCGGGTTTGAGCTTCAGGATATAACAGATCTTGTAAAAGACTGTGATTTTAAAGTCTTCACAGATGCCATAGCAGCAGGCGGCAGCGTCAGAGGCATATGTATAACAGGCGCAGCGGGCGAATATACGAGAAAGAAAATAGATAAGCTTACCGAAATGGTAAAAAGCTACGGTGCAAAGGGAATGGTATGGATGAAGGTTGCGGCAGACGGCGTATCCTCATCTGTCAACAAGTTTTTTTCACCGGAGCAGCTTAAGGAAATCGCAGACA
This sequence comes from Lentihominibacter sp., assembly GCF_046951855.1. Lineage (NCBI taxonomy): Bacteria > Bacillati > Bacillota > Clostridia > Peptostreptococcales > Anaerovoracaceae > Lentihominibacter > Lentihominibacter sp. The sequence goes on from NZ_JBKTXS010000014.1 coordinate 21,152, forward strand.
GCATGGGAGCAGCAGACGGCGACCTTATTCTCATAGTTTCGGATAAAAATAAAGTGGTATTTGACAGTTTGGGATTTTTAAGAAGACATATTGCAGGAGAACTTGGTCTTCTTGATGATGAGCAGTACAATCTGCTGTGGGTTGTGGATTTTCCTCTTCTCGAGTATGATGAGGAAGAAGATTCGTATCATGCAATGCATCATCCGTTCACATCACCTAAGGAAGAGGATGCAGAGCTTCTCAAGACTGATCCTACAAAGGTAAAGGCCAACGCCTACGATATCGTTCTCAACGGTGTTGAACTTGGCGGAGGCAGTATAAGAATACATCAGCAGGACATGCAGGAGGATATGTTCAGAGCTCTTAATATGACTCAGGAAGAAATAGATGAAAAATTCGGTTTTCTTGTTGAAGCTTTTAAATACGGTACGCCTCCTCACGGCGGCTTGGCTTACGGCCTTGACAGACTTGTAATGCTCCTTACAGGAGAAAAATCCATAAGAGAAGTAATAGCATTTCCTAAAAATCAGAACGCTCAGTGTATGGTGAGTGAAGCGCCGGGAGTCGTTGAGGATAAACAGCTGAATGAATTAGGTATAAAAATCATTACAGAAGTGGAGTAACATAAATGAACTTATTGCAGAAGTGGACGGATACAAGTCTTATCTTAAGGATCATAGCAGGTCTGATTTTGGGCGTAGTTTTGGGTATCACTGTTCCCAGCGCTGTCGGGATCAGTATGCTGGGGGATCTTTTTGTAGGAGCTCTTAAAGCTATTGCTCCGCTGCTTGTGTTTTTCCTTGTAATGCACTCCCTCGCAAATAAACAGGATACTGCACAAAGTAATATGAAGACGGTAATTATACTGTATCTTGTAAGTACTTTTTTGGCTGCTCTTACTGCGGTAGCAGCAGGATTTCTTTTTCCTTCTGATATAGTTCTTGTTCAGGGGGTAGAGGATGCTGCGGTTCCCGGAGGAATAGCAGAGGTTCTCAAATCTCTGCTGATGAATGTGGTGGACAATCCTGTCAGCTCTCTGATCAACGCAAATTACATAGGTGTGCTGGCATGGGCGCTTATACTGGGGTTTGCTTTCAGAAAGGCCGGGGATAATACAGTGAAGGTTTTGGGAGATGTATCCGATGCTTTTTCTTCTGCTATAAGATGGATAATAAACTTTGCTCCTCTTGGTATTTTGGGACTGGTGTTTGCTACTGTTTCTGAAACAGGAATAAAATCGCTTATGGATTATGGACACCTGATACTTGTACTGGTAGGATGTATGCTGTTTGTGGCATTTATCGTGAATCCTGCCATCGTATTTGTAAACATAAGACAGAATCCTTATCCGCTTGTTTTTAAGTGTATAAAAGATAGTGGTATAATGGCGTTTTTTACGAGAAGCTCAGCTGCCAATATCCCGGTCAATATGTCTCTTTGTGAGTCTCTTGGCCTGGATGAAAAACAATATTCAGTTTCAATACCTCTGGGAGCCACTATAAATATGGCCGGTGGTGCAGTTACTATAACTACTTTGACTTTGGCAGCAGCAAATACCTTGGAAATTCAAGTGGATTTCCCCACAGCGTTGCTGCTGAGCATAATCGCATCCATATCGGCATGCGGGGCGTCAGGCGTCGCAGGAGGATCGCTTTTGCTTATACCTCTGGCTTGCAGTCTTTTCGGCATATCCAGCGATATAGCTATGCAGGTTGTAGGCGTGGGATTCATAATAGGCGTTATTCAGGATTCTTGTGAGACGGCGGTTAATTCATCGTCAGATGCTCTGTTTACAGCTACTGCTGAATTCAGAAAATGGAAAAAAGAAGGACGGAAGATTAAGTGGTAAGATCCGGCGTGAAAAAAATAGGTATAATGGGAGGGACTTTTGATCCGATACATTTAGGACATATAAATCTGGCTATGGACGCTAAGAAGCAGGTGGGGTTGGATAAGGTAATACTTGTTCCGGCAAAGCTTCAGCCCTTTAAGCTTGACAGAAAAACAGCTTCGGCAGAAGATCGTTTGAATATGATAGAGTGTGCCATAGAAGATGTGGAAGGTCTTGATGTATCATCTTTAGAGCTTGATTCGGAAAGCATATCGTATACGTATCTGACCATCAGAGCCATGAGAGATATTTACGGAGAAAAGGCCGGACTGTATTTTATAACAGGAACAGATTCGTTTTTGAAGATTGATAGCTGGAAAAATTCAGAAGAGCTTCTCAGAGGCTGCTCATATATTATAGGCACAAGACCGGGATATAAACAGAAGGAACTGGAATCCTGTATAGAGAGAATACGCCGTGACTATAATACAGAAGTGAGAAACATTAAAAATACTCAGCTTGATATCTCATCTACCGAAATACGTAAAAGACTTAAAAACGGTAAACAATGCAGAGAACTGATTCCATATGAGGTAGAGAAGTATATTAAAGCAAATGGATTGTATAAAGAATGAAATAATAAAATATATAGAACTAAATTTAACACAAAAACGGCTCAGGCATACTTATTCTGTGGCATCAGAAGCTGTAAAACTGGCTGAAAGATACGGATGCGACACGAAAAAGGCAGAGCTTGCTGCGCTTTGTCATGATATGTTTCGAAGTAAGCCGGCCGGGGATCTGGATATGTATGTGAAAGAATTGGGCTTGCCGCAGAAACTGCTGGAAAATGTCAATCTGTCGCACGGTAAAGTGGCTGCGGAGATGATGAAACAAAGGTATCATATTGATGATAAAGATGTGATAAACGCAGTGGCTTTTCATACTACAGGACGAAAAGGCATGTCTGTATTGGAAAAAATAATTTTTTTAGCAGATGCCATAGAGCCGGGAAGAAATTATCCGGGTGTTGAAGAAATGAGAAAAACTGCGTATACCGATCTGGATAAAGCTTGCATTATGTCTCTTGAAAGAACTGTGCAGTATGTGAGAGACAGAGGAGAATACCTTGATCCTGATACGGAAGATGCGTTAAATGATTTAAAGGAGAAACAGAATTTATGATTGAATCTAAAGAATTAGCATTGAAGATTGCAAGGCTTCTGAAAGAAAAAAAAGCTATAGATGTGACAGTGATAGATATTTCACCTAAAGCATCGTTTGCTGATTATTTTGTTATGTCCTCGGCCGGAAGCGAAAGGCAGATGAGTGCTCTTGTTGATTATATTGAGGATATGCTGGAGCCACAGGGTGTATTCCCTAAGAGCGTTGAAGGAAAGCGCAGCTCGGGCTGGATACTTATGGACTACGGTGATGTAGTCATCAATGTCATGACTGTTGCCACGAGAGAAAAATATAACATTGAACGAATATGGGGAGATTGTGATAATCTTGAAATAGACTAATTGGAGGTAGAAAATGATAGATAAATATAATTTCAGCGAGATCGAAAAAAAATGGCAGACAAAATGGGAAAAGGAAAATACTTTCAAGGTCGTTGAAGACAAGGACAGGGAAAAGTATTACGTTTTGGAAATGTTCCCTTATCCGTCAGGAAAACTGCATATGGGACACGTTAGAAATTATTCCATCGGCGATGTTTTAGCGAGATTTAAGAAAATGAAAGGCTATAATGTTCTGCATCCTATGGGCTGGGATTCTTTCGGCCTTCCTGCCGAGAATGCTGCTATAAAGAATAACGTAGAGCCAAGTGTATGGACGTGGAACAATATAGATGAAATGAGAAAGCAGCTGAAAGAACTTGGCCTTTCTTATGACTGGGGACGTGAGGTGGCTACGTGTCATCCTGATTATTACAAGTGGATGCAGTGGATATTCATTCAGTTTTATAAAAAAGGTCTGGCATATAAAAAAGAAAATCCTGTGAACTGGTGTCCAAGCTGTCAGACTGTTCTTGCCAATGAGCAGGTAGTGGATGGCAAATGTGAACGATGTGGCTCAGTTGTAGGAAAGAAAGAACTTTCACAGTGGTATTTCAAAATAACAGATTACGCTGAAAGGCTTCTTGATAATCTTGATGATCTTCCGGGATGGCCCAATAAAGTTAAACTTATGCAGAAGAACTGGATCGGAAAGAGCACGGGAGCTGAAGTAACATTCGAAATAGATGGATATGACAAGGGGCTGGATATATTTACTACAAGACCGGATACTCTTTATGGAGTAACATATATGGTTCTTGCGCCTGAACATCCTTTCCTTAAAGATCTCGTTGCAGGTAGTCAGTATGAAGACGCTGTGATGGCATATATAGATAAAGTACAGCATATGAGCGATATAGAGAGAACCTCAACAACTAAGGAAAAGACGGGAGAATTTACAGGAAGATACTGTATCAATCCGCTTACCGGAAAGAAAGTTCCTATTTTTATCTCTGACTATGTACTCATGGATTACGGAACCGGAGCCATTATGGCTGTACCGTCTCATGATCAAAGGGACTTTGATTTTGCAAAAGCTTTTGATTTAGAGATAATTCCCGTAGTTGATCCCGAAAATGATGAAATAGATCTCAATGATCTTAAAGAAGCTTTTGAAGCAGAAGGTAAACTTATTAATTCCGGGAAGTTTGACGGAATGAACAATAAAGAGGCTATCGTAAAGATTACCGATTATCTACAAGAACAGGGAATAGGAAAAAAGACTATAAATTATAAGCTCAGAGACTGGCTTATATCCAGGCAGAGATATTGGGGAACTCCTATTCCTATGATTCACTGTGACAGCTGCGGATGGGTACCTGAAAAAGAAGAAAATCTTCCTGTAATGCTCCCTACGGATGTTGAGTTTACAGGAAAAGGCGAATCCCCTCTTGCAACAAGCAAGACTTTCCGTGATACAGTTTGTCCTGTATGTGGAAAGCCTGCAAAGAGGGAGCTTGACACTATGGATACTTTCCTGGATTCATCATGGTATTTTCTCAGATATTGTGATGCCAGAAATACGCAGGAAGCCTTCAGCAAGGAAAAAACAGATTACTGGATGAGTGTGGATCAATATATAGGCGGTGTAGAACATGCCATACTGCATTTAATGTATGCAAGATTTTTCCAGATGGCTCTTTATGATCTGGGATATGTAAGCCAAGAAGAACCATTTAAAAATCTTTTGACTCAAGGAATGGTAATAAAAGATGGCGCCAAAATGAGCAAATCCATCGGAAATGTTGTGAGTCCGGCAGAAATAATTGAAAAATACGGAGCCGATACGGCGAGACTTTTCATACTCTTTGCAGCGCCTCCTGAACGTGAGCTCGACTGGTCGGACAAAGGTGTAGAGGGAAGCTTTAGATTCATCAACAGAGTGTACAGAATGGTCTATGAGTTTTCCGAAAAGTATGCAGATATTCCTGATAATTATGAGATTTTAAGCGAAGCTGACAAGAGTATGGCATATTGGATGAATTATGCCATCAAAAAGGTATCAGATGATATCGGCGAAAGGTTTAATTTTAATACAGCCATAAGCACCATAATGGAAATGGTAAATGAAATGTACAGATATAAAGAGGGCACAGTAAACGAGGGTCTCTTTGCAGCAGCTGTAAAAAATCTTATAATCATGATGGCTCCGTTTGTCCCTCACGTTGCCGAGGAAATGTGGGAACATCTTGGGTACGGCGGTTCTGTACATGAACAGCAGTGGCCTGAATATGATGAAAAAGCCCTTGTCAAAGATACCGTTGAAATCGTAGTACAGATAAACGGTAAGATAAAAGAAAAAATAAATATAGCAGGTGATTCATCCAAAGAAGAAATGGAAAAAATTGCTGTAGAAAACGATAATATAAAAGCTTTGACGGAAGGCAAAAATATTGTAAAAATAATAGCCGTTCCCAATAAGCTGATAAATATCGTTGTGAAATAGAGACCCGTTAGTTTCTACAGCGGGAAAGGAAATTATGAACGAACAAAAAATAAATACGTCCGCGAAAGCGCATAAGTCTGCTGCTTCCGGAAACAGAAAAACAAACAGCAGCAGGGCAGGAGGCCGAAGCAGAGGTACGAAAAATAATAATACTGCAGGCGGTAAAAGGACGCAGACGGCAGTTTCCAATGAAAAGAATACGGGAAAAAAGATTGCTCCCCGTAAAAAGCAGCCGTCCGGAAATAAGAACAAAAGAGCAATCAACGAACCTAAAGTCAAAATTATTCCGTTGGGAGGCCTGGGTGAAATAGGAAAGAATATGACCGCTGTCGAATACGAGAACGAGATTTTAATAATCGACTGTGGACTTTCTTTTCCTGATGATGATATGTTTGGTATAGATAAGGTTATTCCGGATTTTTCTTATCTTGAAGAAAACAGCAAAAAAATAAAAGGTTTGGTTATAACCCACGGTCATGAGGATCATATAGGAGGAATCCCATATCTTTTAAAAGAACTTAATGTCCCGATTTACGGAATGAGATTTCCTTTGGGACTGATCGAAAATAAGCTTAAGGAACACCGACTGAGAGCAGTGATGCATACTATCGAAGCCGGGGAAATTTTTAAAGTCGGACGACATTTCAAAATAGAGGCTTTGAGGATAACCCATTCTATAGCTGATTCTATCTGCATGTCCATAGCAACACCTGCCGGACGGATTTTTCACACGGGAGATTTTAAGATAGATTATACACCTGTAGACGGCAATCCCATAGATTTTGCCAGACTGGCACAGATAGGCTCTGAAGGAGTGCTGCTGATGATGGCAGACAGTACTAATGTCTTAAGACGCGGATATACAGCATCCGAACGTGTAGTTGGAAGAACTCTGGAAAATATTTTCAGACGGTCTGACAAGAGGATAATAATAGCTACGTTTTCATCAAATGTACACAGAATCCAGAAGATAATAGATCTGGCAGTTTTATGTAAGAGAAAAGTGGCAATCTCGGGAAGAAGTATGGTCAATGTTGTTGATCTTGCAAAAGAGCTTGGATATATAAAAATTCCGGCTAATGTATTAGTTGATCTTAATAAAACAAAGAATATACCGGATAAGGAACTGGTGGTAATAACCACGGGAAGTCAGGGAGAGCCTATGTCGGCTCTTGCAAGAATGGCTTCATCAGATCATAAAGCGATAAGTATAAAACCGGGAGATATGGTAATACTATCGTCTTCTCCTGTACCGGGCAATGAGCTTACCGTATCAAACGTAGTAAATCAGCTGGTGGAAAAAGGTGCAGAGGTAATATATTCAGATATAGCCGATACTCACGTTTCAGGTCATGCCTGTCAGGAAGAACTGAAGCTGATGCACTCCCTTATACGTCCTAAGTTTTTTATGCCTGTTCATGGAGAATACAGACATCTGAAGACACATGCCGAACTGGCTCATTTATTGGGAATGCCCATGGAAAATATCTTCATTCTGCAAAACGGCGACTGTTTGACAGTTTCTCAAAGTAAAGCTTTTATAACAAAAAAAGTTGCTGAAGCAGAAGGCATAATGGTAGATGGTTTAGGGGTGGGAGATGTAGGCAACATCGTTTTAAGAGACAGAAGATTGCTTTCTGAATCAGGTCTTATAATTTTGGTTGCAGCTATAGACAGAAAGGCCAATACAATAGTATCAGGACCGGATATAATCTCAAGGGGTTTTGTATATGTGCGTGAGAATGAAGATCTTATAGATGACGCCTGCAGCCTTGCCGAGAAAATACTTGAAGATTGTATGAGTAAAAACATGAAGGACTGGAATGGAATGAAAACAGCAGTAAGAGAGGGACTCAGAAAATATATATATAATAAAACAAAGAGAAGCCCGGTAATACTGCCTATATTTCTTGAGGTATAGAGGGGCTACCCCTGCAAACTAAGTGAATGGCGGAAATTTGAAAGGAGATTAAGATGAATGTATACGATCAGGCGCACGGTCTGGCTGCAGCAATAAAGGCATCAGAAGAATTTAAACAATATGAACAGCATAAGAAAGTTATCGAGGCGAACCCTCAGCTTAATGATTCTATAAAAGACCTTATGAAAAAACAGATGGAAATGCAGGCTGCCCAGATGATGGGGCAGGAAGTGAATTCAGAAGCTTTTCAGCAGATACAGCAGCTTTCTGCCATATTAATGCAAGATCCTGCAGCAGCACAGTATCTTCAGTGTCAGATGAGATTTTCAATGATGATGGCAGATGTTTATAAGATAATAGGAGAAGCTGCAGATCTTGGTATGGATCCTTTTGGAGGTTCAGCTCAGTAAAATTTGAGGTATTGGCAACTATCATATAATTTGGTATAATAAGTGTCGTGATCCTAACGGCTTTGCCGAAGCACGAGCAGTATTTAAGAAAAACAAGGTCAGTCCGTTTGATTTTGCCAACGGACAGACTTTGGCGATATTAAGGAAATATCGATACAGATATTTCACGTATAATAAAAAGAGAGGTCAATAGATTTATGATTTACGCAGGTGATTTTAGAAAAGGTATTACATTTGAGATCGATGGAGATCCGCATATCGTAATTGATTTCCAGCATGTTAAGCCGGGTAAGGGTGCAGCTTTCGTCAGAACTAAGCATAAGAATATATTGACAGGAGCCATAAAGGAAGAATCTTTCAATCCTGACGCTAAGTTTCCTAAAGCTCATATAGAGACGAAAACCATGCAGTACTTATATAATGACGGAGAGCTTTATTATTTCATGGATCAAGAGACTTATGATCAGATCCCTCTTACTTATGATCAGGTTGAAGATGCCATGAAATATCTGAGAGAAAATGATGAGGCCACTATCAAGTTTTATAAAGGAAATGCATTCTTAGTGGAAGCTCCTAACTTTGTGGATTTGAAAGTAATTGAAACAGAACCGGGAGTTAAAGGAGATACGGCCACTAATGTGACTAAAGCAGCAACTGTAGAGACCGGCGCGGTGATCCAGGTACCTATCTTCATTGAAGAGGGTGAAGTGATTCAGATTGATACGAGATCAGGAGAATATCTGGGAAGATCAAAATAAATCATGTTATATGAAAAAGGGGCGCATATACGTCCCTTTTTGTAAACCAATAAAAACGATATTTCCTACATAACAATAAATACGGACAAGATCCGGAAATGAGGTATCAAATGTCGAAACCTAAAGGCAGTAAGATAAAGTGGATATTGATAATTTTAGCTATAGCAGTAGTTCTTATAACAGGAGGCTCGATAGCTTACCTTACAGGAATAGGCGCTGTAGATTCGGAAAATAAGGAGACTGTAACAGTAAATATACCATCCGGAAGCGGGGCTTCATCTATAGTAGAGATACTTGATGAAAGTGGCCTTGTAAAAAACAAAACTTTTGCGAAAATACATGCCAGAATAGGCGGCTATGATACATTGCAGGCAAACAGTTATTTGTTTAATAAATCCATGACTTTACCTGAAATGATGGATGCTATAAATACAGGTGATTTTGAATATATTTCAAAAGACAAAATAATAGTCAGAGAAGGTCTTACCATTCCTGAAGTAGCAGCAGCTATAGCCGAGGAGATGCCTTTTTCTTCAGAAGAGCTGATCGCTAAGTGGGCGGATAAGAATTATCTAAAAGAATTGATAGATAAATATTGGTTCCTCACAGATTCTATACTGAGTGATGATATAATGTATCCACTTGAAGGATATTTATATCCCGAGACGTATTTTATAACAGAAGAAAATCCTACAATGGAATCAGTGACGGAAATTATGCTTGATATGATGGATTCAGCTTTATCTTCTAGAAAAAGTCAGATAGAGTCAAGTGGATTTACGGTACATGAAGTTCTTGCCTTATCGTCTGTCGTTGAAAGAGAGGCCAGCAATGTTAAGGAAGAAATGCCGAAAGTGGCAGGTGTGTTTATAAACCGCATGAATAAGGGAATGAATTTGGGAAGTGATGTAACAGTCTGCTATGCCAACGGGAAAACGTCATTGGAATTGACTCAATCAGAGCTTAATATAGATTCAAAATACAATACTCGAAAATATGCAGGTCTTCCGGTTGGTCCGATATGTGCGGTAAACGGTGATGCTATGGACAGTGTTCTTGATTATGAAAAATCAGATTATCTGTTTTTCTTTGCAACCCAGGATGGAACTATTATTTATTCAAAAACAAATGAGGAACATGACAAAGTCGTAAAAGAAAACAAATGGTATTGATATGAATATAACAAATGATATAGTGACTTCATATATAGAGACACTTTATAAAAATGACAATCCGAGGCTCAGGGAGCTGAGAGCTTTTGCTGAGGAGAGGCATGTTCCTGTGATTTTGAAGGATACGGAAGGACTTTTACTCAATATACTGAGGATCAAGAAGGCCTCTCATGTACTTGAAATCGGATCCGCCGTCGGATATTCAGCATGTTGTTTTGCAGACAGCTGCGGCTGTAAAGTGATAACCGTAGAATCTGATAAAGAAGCGTATGATGCAGCTAAGAGTAATATATCAGAATTAGGGTTTTCTGATAAAGTACAGGTGCGATTCGGAGATGCCCGTGATGTGCTTTTGCAGATGGCTGCTGAGAAGGAAACTTTTGATGTAGTTTTTATTGATGCGGCTAAAAGTCATTATCGGGAATTCTGGGATTTGGCTCTTCCACTGTGCAGTCAGGATGCTCTTGTCATATGTGATAATGTATTGATGAAAGGTATGACTGTATCAGATGAATATGATCCGGGAAGAAGATACAAGACCAGTATACGGAAAATGCGTGAATTTATAAAGTATATAACTCATTTGGAATATGCGGATACCTGTGTCCTTCCTGTAGGAGACGGAGTTTCCGTAAGTGTTATAGATAAGGATTTGTATATTCTTTAGAAAGAATCATAAAACTATGAGAAAACTGGAACTTTTAGCTCCTGCGGGAGATTTGGAAAAACTGAAAATAGCTGTGGATTATGGAGCTGACGCCGTGTATTTCGGCGGAGAGATGTTCAGCCTTCGTGCCGGAGCAGGGAATTTCTCTGAGAGTGAGATTATAGAGGGCGTAAAATATGCGCATGACAAAGGTGTAAAATGTCATATGGCTTTTAATATCTTTGCTCATAATGAAGATATAGAGCCACTCACGCAATATTTGAAAAAAATAAAAAAAATTCCTATAGATGCTTTTATCGTATCTGATCCGGGTATTATCAGTATAATAAAGGATGTAATACCCGAAGCTGAACTTCATCTTTCAACACAGGCTAACATGACAAATTATGCTACAGCTAATTTCTGGTATAGACAAGGAGTAAGACGCCTTGTTTTGGCGAGAGAGTTAACCTTTGAAGAAATAAAGGACATAAAGTCGAATATACCTGATGATATGGAGCTGGAGGCGTTTGTACACGGAGCTATGTGCATTTCTTATTCAGGGCGCTGTCTTCTCAGTAATTTTATGATAAACAGAGATGCCAACAGAGGACAATGTGCTCATCCATGCAGATGGAAGTATAAACTAGTGGAAGAGCAAAGGCCGGGAGAATACTATCCTGTAGAGGAAGATTCTCGTGGAACATATATTATGAATTCCAAGGATCTCTGTATGCTTGAATATATTCCGCAGCTTGCGGATGCCGGGATATCTTCAGTAAAGATAGAAGGCAGAATGAAAAGCGTATTTTATGTTGCGACAGTGGTAAGCGCTTACAGAAGAGCGATTGATACTTACTATGATAATCCTGATGGATTTGTATATAATCCTGAATGGATGGAAGAGCTTAAGAAAGCAAGTCACAGAGAATTTACAACAGGATTTTATTTCAATAAGCCTACAGATAAAGATCAAAATTATCAGACAAGTGATTATACAAGAGACTATAGCTTTATCGGAATGGTCAGAAGTTATGATCCTGAAACGAAGATAGCAGTGGTTGAGCAGAGGAATAAAATGATTCTGGGAGATGAAATAGAGATATTTGGACCCGGAAAACCTTATTTTTCACAAGTACTTGACGTTCTTCAGAATGAGGACGGTGAATCTATAGAGTCGGCACCGCATCCTCAGCAGATAGTCAGAATAAAAATGAGACAGCCTGTGGCAGAAAATTTTATATTGAGAAAGAGGAAATAATTTCCCTTTATACATATAGTTATTTATATAGGTTTAAGATTGATTTTATTGGATGAGAAAGGAGAAAAAAATGTCATCTGATGCTGGACCCATGTGGGGACAAATTATTGTATTAGTCGTATTGGTAGCGGTAAATGCTTATTTTGCTGCGGCAGAGATCGCCATCGTCTCCGTAAACAAAAACAGAATACGGACACTTGCGAATGAAGGAAACAAAAAAGCGGAGGCATTATCAAAACTGATTGATGATCCTAATAAATTTCTTTCAGCGATACAGGTAATAATAACTTTAGCCGGGTTCTTTTCCAGTGCGAAAGCTGCCACCAGCTTTTCCGAAGGAATGGGCAGAACACTTGAAGGTTGGGGAATCCCTTACGGAGAGGGTATAGCTGTATTTGTTATAACACTGATCCTGTCGTTTTTTACACTTGTATTCGGAGAGCTTTTCCCTAAGAGAATAGCAATGCTTCATGCTGATAAGGTGGCTATGGCTGTAGTGAAACCTATACAGATCATATCCGCTGTTTTCAAACCTTTTGTATGGCTTCTGTCTATATCGGTTACTATTGTTCTGAAGATATTCAGACAGAAAACTGATGTGGCCGGTGAAGAGTACTCTGAAGCTGATGTTGTTTCTATGCTGGAGACAGGACAGGAGAAAGGTGAACTTAAAGAAGTAGGCAAGAAAATGATTACGAGCATATTCGCCTTTGATGATATGCTTGCCTATGAAGTAATGACACCGAGAACAGAAGTGTTTTCGATAGATATAAATGCTCCTACAGAGGAATATATAGATGAGCTGATGGAGCTTAGATATTCACGTATACCTGTTTACGAAGACGACAGTGATAATATTATAGGTATATTGTATATAAAGGATTATCTTATAAAAGCAAGACAGGAAGGGTTTGACAACGTAGATTTCAGATCTATTTTAAGGAAACCGTACTTTGTTCCTGAGACTAAGAATATAGATGCTTTGTTCTTTGAGCTTCAGTCTACGAAACAGCATATTGCTGTATTGATAGATGAATATGGCGGTTTCTCGGGCATAGTAACCATGGAAGATATAATAGAAGAAGTCATGGGAGATATAGATGATGAATATGATGAAGAAGAACCCGATATACAGAAAGTGTCAGACGATACTTATGTAATGGAGGGAAGTATGGATCTTGATGATATAAACGATGAGCTGAATACCGATCTTGAATCTGACAATAGTGAAACTATAGGCGGGCTCATTATAGATATTCTTGGTGAGATACCTGATGAAAGTGATGTAGGAAAAGAAGTTGAATTTGGGAATTACAAATTTAAGATAGACTCTATAAAGGAAAGAAGAATAGAGCAGATCACCATGAAGATACTTCCTGTAACTGACGAAAGTGAATCAGCAGCTGATCAGGAAAAACAGGATAAAAATGAAAAACGCGATAAGCGTGAAAAGATCAAAGATACTGTCGGCAATGTAAATCATCAATAAGAATTATAATCTAAGCGGAAGCGATGACTCATTATGTCGTCGCTTCTTATAATTATGAAAAACAGAGAAAGAGGTTTTATAATGTCATTGCTAATAACATTTTTTCTGGGAATATTTATTATGGCAGGAGCCTTGATTGCGAGATCAGCAAAAAATAAAAAGCTTATAGAACATCTCTCTATTTCTATTGCTTTAGGAACTATGTCGGCTTTGGCAGTTTTGGAGCTGTTTCCGGAAGCTTTGGAAAAATTGGGCAAAACCCATATTATCATATTGATTGTATGTATAGCATTGGGAATAGCAGTTCTTAAAGTTTTGGATAACTTTATACCTGATCATGAACATGGATCCGGGGGAAAATACACAACAGGAAATGTTATCCACATAGGCATAATTTCATCAATAGCTATAATACTTCATAATATCATAGAAGGTATGGCTGTTTACAGTATGTCAGCAGAATCAGCAAGTGTAGGATTTCTTATCGGTATAGGTGTAGGTTTGCATAATATCCCTATGGGAATGGTTATTTATTCCACACTGGCACGAGAAAAAAGAAGCAGGAAAACAGCGTTTCTTCTTGCGGCTTCCCTGTCTACCTTTGTCGGAGGTATAATGATGAAATTGCTTTGGCTCTTTATAAATGACTTTATTGTGGGAATACTCATATCCCTTACTTTGGGAATGATCATATATATAGTCATTTTTGAGTTGCTTGCGCATTTAATTCATACAGAAAATAAATGGTTGTCAGCAGCGGGTGCTGTAGCAGGAATTGCTGTTATTTTGATAAGCGGAATATTTGAATGATATGGTTTTTATTTTTAAAACTGTGTACACATTGAGAAATGCTCTCCTTGTGTACACAGTTTTTTTTTAGAAAAAACTCTATTGTTTAATTTTAGATCTGATGTTTTTTATCAGTCATATTTTCTGGGACAAGGAATATCTTGTAATGTAAGAGACAACGAAAGAAAAGGGGTGGGATGATGGACAAAAACACAGAAAAAATATTGAGGAAGCTTCCGTCTTCGGTGAACGAGAGGATAGAAACTCTTCCGGAAAGTATAGTCGATCGTTTTGAGGAAATAAGATTAAAAACATTTCAAGATACGCTTATCATAAGTGAAGGAAGAGAGATAAGTCTTCATGACGGCAAAGCCGTAACGCCTGATGTTCTTGATGAAACATTGAACAGGTTACTAGATTATTCTTATTACGCTTATGAGGATGAGCTTTCTAAAGGTTATATAACTATAGAGGGTGGTCATCGTGTGGGTATATGCGGGAGAGTAACCTTAAGGGATGGAAAAGTACATCTGATAAAAGAGATTTCATCGCTTAATATAAGGAGGAGCAGACAGATAATAGGTGCATCAAGAAATGTCATAAGTTCAGTATGTGATGATAAAAAAAATCTCATAAAAAATACTTTGATAATATCACCGCCTAAGTGCGGAAAAACAACAATACTGCGGGATTTAGCCAGAAGCCTGAGTTATAAGGGCTACAGAGTGGGGATATGTGATGAACGTTCTGAAATAGCAGGAAGTTATAACGGGGAGACAAGTTATGACTTGGGAAAAAGGACTGATATACTGGATGGATGCCCTAAAGCAGAGGGGATATTGATGCTGATACGTTCAATGTCTCCTGATGTTATTATAACCGATGAAATAGGAAAGAGCGAAGATGTGAGCGCTATAGAAGCAGCATTGTGTGCTGGCGTTAAGACCATTACCACTATACATGGCAGTAGTTATGAGGACGTTGAAAATTCAGCTATAGGAAAACTGATAAGAAATCATGTCTTTGAAACGTTAATATTTTTATCAGCAACGCCGACTACAGGAACAGTAAAAAGGATCATGAAACTGTCGAATCTGGGAAAGGGTGCGTAAAATGTTCAGATTAATGGGATGTATCCTCATATTTATAAGCTGTTCCTGCCTTGGATTTATAAAAGCCTCGTCTTATAAAGCAAGAACAATAGAACTTGAAAATACACTTGAACTCATAAGGCTACTCAATATGGAAATTGTTTATAAAAAAGATTCTCTTGCCAAGACTTTCAAAAAAGTGTCCGAAATGAAATCCTGTTGGTTTTCACAAGTGCTCAGAAGCTGTAGTTTATCAATGCAGAAGCAAAATACACTGAAGGATTCATGGCAAAAAGCGCTGGAGGATAATATGAAAAACTGTCCTTTGAAAGAAAATGATATCAAAATATTACAAGATATCTCCATAGGTCTGGGAAAAAGCGACATCAGAGGACAGAAGAATATAATGGAGCCTGCTGTAATCAGAATGGAAACAAGCCTTACTGAAGCCAGACAGCAGGAAAAGAAAGAGAGCCGTATGTACAGGGGCTTAGGTGTAGCGGCAGGCGTAGTTATAGCAGTAATGTTGATTTGAGTTGGGAGTTTACCGAATATGGATATAGACATCATTTTTAAAATAGCGGCTATAGGCATAGCCATAGCAGTTCTTAATCAGGTGCTTATAAAAGCCGGAAGAGAAGAACAAGCTATGCTGACAACTCTTGCAGGTGTCATTGTCGTGCTTATGCTTGTGATACAGATGATAAGTGAATTTTTTGATACGGTGAAAACATTCCTTCAGTTTTAGGGAGAACTTATGGAGATTCTTAAAATCGTAACTTTGGCATTGACAGGAGTCATACTGGCCTCTCTGATGAAGAGCGTAAATAAGGAAATATCTATTTATATAATTCTCGCCACTGTAATAATTCTTTTTGTATCTATCATAGATAAGCTTACATATATTTTTCATTTTCTTGAAGGAATATATGACAATGTTACTTATGGCAGGACGTTTTTTCCCGTAATACTTAAGGTTTTGGCAGTAGCGTATATAACAGATTTTACTGCACAGCTGTGCAAGGATGCCGGAGAAACCACCATAGGATCAAAAGTAGAGCTTGCGGGAAAGGTGATCATATTTTATCTGGCTATGCCTATTCTGACTGCAATACTTGAGCTTATAGGATCATTGCTGAATTAGGGAGAGTGATAAAATATGGATTATGAAACTATCATAGAAGAACAACTGAATTCCATGGATTTATCGGGACTTGAAAGTATCATGTCAGAGGCATCCAAGCAGGGTGGGATATTTGAAGATATGACAGTAAGCCAGATAATAAATAATCTTATAAACGGAGATGCTATTTTTGATTCAGATAAGATCATCGATAATCTTATAAATCTGTTTCTGCTTGAAGTGAAAGCTTCTGTTTTTTTAGGATGTGAAATACTGGCAATATGTATTGTTGTAGGACTTTTGACAAATTTTTCAAATACATTTGGAAGCAAGACTGTATCTTCGTTGAGTACAATGATATGCAGTGTGGTAATAATCGCGTTATGTATAGGTAATTTTTATCAAACATATGAATATTGTCAGGATGCCATGAACACTATGACTTCGTCTATGGAAATACTGCTTCCGATAATGATTCCGCTGCTGATATCTATGGGAGGCATCTCATCAGGGAGTATCATGGATCCGGTAATGATAGGGTCGGTGACAGGATTTAATTTTATCATGCAGCATATTATTCTTCCTCTTGTATTCTTATCGGCAGTATTTGTCATGATAAACAGTATTACAGAGAAGGATTATGTTAAGAAGCTGTCAGGTTTTATAAGAAAAGGAGCAATTTTTCTGACTGGCCTTTTGATAACTATATTCACAGGGATAACAGCAATACAAGGGATTGTCACTAAATCTGCCGATGGTATTCTAATAAACACCGCCAGATTTTCCATAGATAATTTTGTTCCAATTGTGGGAGGCTTTGCTGCTGATTCTCTGGATATGGTGATAAGTTGTATAGGACTGATAAAAAATTCTGTGGGACTGATAGGGATAATAATAATAATTTCTCTTTTAATATTGCCGGTTATCAAGATACTTTCTATAGCGTTTATATATAAGATAATAGCTATAGCAGCTGAACCTATAGCGACAAAGAATATTTCCGACAGCCTGAGCGAAATAGGCAGTGCGGCCATAACTATGACGGTGGTTTTGGCTACGGGAGCTTTTATGTTTCTCATTTTCATAACTATAATAATGGGTATGGGAGGAGGCGGAACTTGGACGTCATAAAGCAATGGGTAAGCAATCTGTTTATCATAATACTGGCTCTTTCATTTATAGAGATTCTTTTGCCGGACACATCTATGGGGAAATATATCAAATTTATTTTTTCTTTGGTAATAATGGCTACTATACTATATCCCATTATTTATCTTCTGGGGGAATAAGAACAGATTTAATAAATATATATTGTATAGGAGGAGAGTAATTTGCTGGAAAAATTTAAAAACGATCCTGAAATTAAAGAAAAAGGTCTGAAAATAATTGCGCTGCTTGTGATAATCGCAGTTATACTGCTGTCCTTTGATGTTTTTACGCAAAATAAGGACGGAAGAAAACAGATTATAGATGAAGACGGAGGTACGGAAGCTCAGCTTTGCAGTATACTTGCGGATATAGACGGAGTCGGCGATGTAGATGTAATGCTTCAGCATGATGACGATGATAACATAACAGGTGTAATAGTAACTGCTCAGGGAGCAGGAAATCCTATTGTAAAAAATAATCTCATAAATGCAGTAATGGCTGTATTTAATATATCATCCACCAGTGTGGAAGTATTTGAAAAAAAAGCTGCCAATGAATATAAGGAGGAAGACTTAAATGAAAAGTAAGAAATCTATTTTTTCTTTTATAAAAAATAACAAGAAAAAGATTGCGGGACTTGTCGCTATAGCTATATGTTTCGGGGTGTATACAGCTATAGGAGGTGTATTTTCAGAGAAAGAAGTCAGTGAGGATGTACCTCTTCATGACGGAGATGTGCTTGTAGATAGTCTGAACGTAAAGGAGGAAAACAGTAAGTCTGAAAATAAAGTTGATGAATCAGCGCTTGTAACTTCTGATGATGTTTCTGAAGTGAAAAACACGGATACATATTTTCAGGAACTGAGAGCTACGCTGGATATGGACAGAAATAAAATAATTTCTATGCTTACGGATGCAGAAAGTTCAGCTTCCACAAAAGCAGAGAAAGAAGAAGCTTCAGCTGAGAAGATGCGCCTGCTCAATTATATGGAACAGGAGAAGACCATAGAAACTCTGATAAAAAATAAAGGACTTCCGGAGACTTTTGTGGTAATAACTGATAGCGGAGTCAATGTAACGGTTAATTCGGAAGAGCTGGATCAGAGTATGGTAACTAAAATATGTGAGATAATAATGCGCGAGACGGACAGAAAGGCCAGTGAGATTGTAGTTCAGGATGCATCATAATATTTTGAGGTTGCGTATATACAACTTAAAGTAGCAAAACTGCACCTGAAGAGGACTTTTGTATATTAATCAAAACAGCTGATAATACTGTGAAAAACAATGTTATCAGCTGTTTTTTGTTTTTTCTGAAAATTGGCACATATATTGCTTTATTAATAAGCGAAAAATTTTATCATGTAAATTCGTATGAGGAGGTAAAAATGAAGATATTGATAGTAGGAGCAGGAGGTCAGGGCGGTTCATGTGCATCTATACTGGCAAGACAGGATAACGTTGAAGAAATACGTATAGCAGATCTGAAAGAAGAGACTGCAAATGCAGTAGCTGATAATATTGGCAGTGATAAGATAAAGACCGATACCGTCAATGCCACAGATCCTGATGATGTGGCGAGGGCAGCAGAGGGTGTCGATGTAGTTGTGGATATGGTAATGCCATGGATGGTACCATATGTTATGGAAGGAGCTCTTAAAGCAAAAGCAAATTACATAAATACAGCATTTGATGCTCCTTTCTGGGATAAGTTTATAGAAGGTGTTTCTATAGAAAATATGCCTATGTACAGAGAGTTTAAAGAAGCCGGACTTACTGCACTTTTTGGATGTGGTTTTGCTCCGGGCTGGACAAATGTTTTAGCAAGAAGGCTGGCCAACAGACTGGATAAAGTTAACAGCATAAGGATGAGAATTGGAAAAGCAACGCATCTTCCTGGTGAACATGAATATGACTGGGTGCTGAGGCCATGGAATCCGGGCTGGTCGCCAAAACAGGCACTCATAGACTGTGCTTCACCTACATATGCATTGGAAGAAGGCAAGTACGTGAAATATCCACCATTTGGAGGACTTGAAATGTGGGATTTTCCTGAGCCTGTGGGAAGGTTACCTGTTACACATCATTCTCATGAAGAGATATATAGCATGCCTGCAACCTTTAAAGATGTAAAATATGTTGATTTCAAATATTATATGATGTATCAGCCTGCGATTTTTTATGCTATGGGGTTGTGCTCACAGGAAAAAGTAAAAGTCAAAGATACAGAGGTGGCGCCTATAGACGTGGTTACGGCAATGGTACCTCCTCCTCAAAACAACATATTTGGGGCTACTGACAAACAGCTTGAGTATGCCGATAAAACCGCCTTTATAGAGTTGGTAGTGGAAGTTTCAGGGGAAAAGGATGGCAAACCTTTTACATGGACGGCAAACTGTCCAAAGATGAATGCTCCCGGACCTGAGCTCAAAAAGATATACGGAACGGCTCTTGTTTATGTATCTCTTCCGCTGGCTACAGGAACCATGCTCATAGACGAAATGGATATGCCTAAAGGAATCATCTTTGCGGACCAGTTGGATCCTGAAGCATTTATCAGCAAAATGATGGGAACAGGATATCCGTATAAGTGGAAGGAAATCGTAAGGGAAGGGAGTGCAGTGGAATAATGAAAGATACTATGGTGAAACATCTGAATAAAAGGAAAGAAGAATTTTATACAGAGGAAATTGCTGACAGAAAGAAAGCTGTAGAAAGCAAACTGAAGCTTCTCCATGGCAGTTTCTTCGGAAAGCAGATAGTAAAATTTGAAATAGGAAGTGTTGCAGATGTTTGGGTACCATACTGTTATCTTGAATACGATTTCCATGTAGAACGAAATATTATGTTTAAGAAAAAAGGTCTTGTAAAAGAGGGGAAGGTTGCCGTCGTTTTTGATGCTAATGAGATGCATCCATTTCAATATGATGTATATGAAAGCGGATCACTACCGCTGAAAAAAGGAAAGATAAAAATTGAAGAAAAGAAAGTGGTAGCTGCTTCAGGTTCTGTTTCTGATATGAAAAAGAAATCTGAGGAATATATCCAGTATAAAATCATGAGAAAATTTTACGGCCGCAACGGAGAACTTACTTTGAGAAAAGAAACTCTCTTTTACAGACCTGCTGTAGAACTTGAGATCATATATAAAGGTCGGCATTCTAATATGAGATATGCTTATCTTGATCAGTTCGCCATTGAAAATGAACATGTTCTGGGTCTTAAGTACAGAGTAGAGAATAATTTTTAAAAAGGAGGAATTTTATGGCTATAAACTTTTCCGAAATATGGTCGGCCTTTGACTGGATCATAATATCAGTATATTTTGTGATCATTATAGCAGTAGGACTAGCCATGCGTAAAAGAGCGAGCAAAAATATGAAGAGCTTTTTTGTGGCTTCCAGAAGACTTACAATACCTGTTTTGGTAGGAGTAGGTGCAGCCAGCTGGTATGATTCGTGGACTATCGTAGGTCTTGCAGAATGCGGAACGACTATGGGTATATGTATAATATTTATATACATAATACCTACGGCTATTTTGAGGCTTCCTTTGGCTGTATGGATAGGACCTCTTGTAAGAAACAAAATTCCCGACTGGGTACTTACCATGCCGGATCTTATGTCTTATATGTATGATAGAAAAACAAAGTTCGTAATGGCAATAGGAATGCTGCCTCCTTTTCTTTATGAATCTGCTCTTCTAACGGCAGGGGGATCTGTCATAGCGTATGTAACGGGGATGAATATGTGGCTGGCCTTTGCTATACTGGGAATAATTATTATATTTTACACATCTTTGTCAGGACTGTGGGGGCTTGCGATAACGGACATGATGCAGTTTGTTGTGATGTCAGTATCTGCCGGTGTACTTTGTTTCGGGCTGTTCAATCATTTTGGCGGATTCGGAAGCTTATTTGATCAGGTAGGCGCTGTAAATCCTGATTTTCTGACGGTTACAGGAGGAAATGGATTTATGGCAGTATTAGGATGGGTAATAAGTGCTTTGGCTATGTATGCGAATTCTCAGTCATATCAGAGATTCGGTTCTTCAAAATCTGGAGGTGATATCAAAGTATCGTATACTTGTATAATGATTTTTGGATTGTTTTTCAGCACTGTGATGGTATTTGGAGGAATGGCAGCACTCGTGATGTTTCCGGATGCAGCTCAAGAAGCTCCTTCGGAGGCATTTTGGGCGGTGGTCTTCACTACACTTCCGGTAGGTCTGAGGGGACTTTTCGTGGCAGCGCTTCTTTCTGCTGTAATGTCTACAGTCAGCGCTGATTATCTTATTTGCGGAGCGGTAGTTGTACACGATATAATAAAGGGCTTCTTTAAGCCTGATCTCAGTGATAAAGCAGAAGTCTGGGGAACGAGAGTTGTTATCTGGGTAGTAGGACTTCTCATTATTGTTGCTACGTATTTCTGGTCTGACGGAATTTCAAAAGCATATTACTATTGTGGTGGATTTCAGGTAGCAGCTTTTATAGTTCCACTTATGCTGGGATTATTTTACAAAAAAAAGACTCCTGCTGCAGGTTTTTGGAGCTTGCTTCTTACAGTAGTTGCCTATGCTGTCTGGGAGTTTGTTCTGGGAATTCCATGCGGAATTCCAGCCAACGTAGCCTGCATAATATTCAGTGTTATAGTATATGTTACAGTCGCCAAGCTTACTTATAAAGAAATTGGGCAGAAAACGCTTACTGTTTAGGAAAGGCAGGATATATATGAAAAAAGATATAGGTGAAGAAAGAAAAAGCAAATTAGCATTTATATGGGCAGCTATATGTTTGATATGTTCCGTATTAATATGGATACTTACTATCAGCAGATCTGATATTATATTACCTCTGTTTATGGGAACTGCCGCACTTCTTTACGGACCTGTGACTGCCTTTTTATATTTAAGAGAAGTAAAAAACGGCGTGTTTAATGCGGAGGATGAAAATGAAGAAGAAAGCCTTTAGATGTAGGAATATTTATACATCTCTTACTCCACAGTTGATTGACGGATATGTCATATGCGACAGAGAAAAGATAAGCTTCGTAGGCTCGTGTGAAGATGCAGAACAGTACATAGATAAAAACACTGAGATCCTGGATTTTGAAAACAATTTTATAATGCCCGGTTTTAATGATTTTCATGTCCATCTTTTAAGTGGCGCTCTTATGGAAAGAGACGGGGTACTTAGGTATGCATCTTCAGAGGAAGAAGCTGCTTATATAATCTGGGAAAAAAATAAAGATCGCCGGGATGGCGGATGGATAATGGGAGGAGCTTGGGACAATTTCAGATGGCCGAAAGGTAAACTTCCCACAAAGGAAAGCTTGGACAAATATTTCAAGAATACTCCTGTATTTCTCTTGAATAAAGAATGCCATGGTGCATGGGTCAACAGTGAAGCTCTCAGAAGATTTAATATCAGCAGAGATATTGATGATCCCGACAACGGAAGTTTTTTTAGGGATGATAACGGGGAACTTACCGGTTATATACATGAAGCTGCTGTAATACCCATGCTTAAAGATATTTTAAGTGATATGACGGCAGAAGAAATGGCATCCTATGCAGTATCATTTGCCGAAACAGCCTCACAGTACGGAATAACGTCAGTTGCAGATCTGCCTCTTTACGGGATCAGAACGGAACATGCTTACAAGATCCTTGAAAACAGCGGAAAGCTTAATGTCAGGATACATTTTGCATTGGCCTTCAGCGAAGCACTTGATGAAATTCTTAAAATCAGAAGTAATTATAATTCCGATATGCTTAGATTTATAGGAGTAAAAGATTTTCTTGACGGGACCCCTATGGGGCATACAGGATACATGCTGAAACCTTATACTGACAGGCCGGGGTTTAGAAGCAGTTCCATGATAGATCCACAGTATCTGAAAGAACGTGTTGCGCTGATGACAAAAAATAATATAAAGGTAAGGCTGCACGCTTGCGGAGATGCAGCTGTACGATTAGGACTTGATGCTTTTCAATATGCAGAAAATATTCACGGAAAAAGAGATATCAGGCATTGTATAGAACACATAGAATCCATTTCTCCCGAAGATATAGGCCGATTCGGACAGTTGGATGTCATCGCATCGGTACAGCCTGATCATCTGCCTAAATATAATTTTTCGGATCATCCGTTCCATACTATGGTTGGTGAAGAAAGAATGAAGTATTCATGGCCTTTTAGATCTATAAAAAACAAAGGCGGGAGACTGGCTTTCGGAACTGATTATCCCGTGACGGAGCTTAATCCTTTGAGAGGTATATTCAGATCAGTAAGTCGTCTTACAGATGATAATGAGCCGGAGGGAGGTTTCTCTCCCGAAGAAAAGCTGTCAGTACATGAAAGCCTCAGAGCTTATACATATGGTTCGGCATATGCGGCGAATTTCGATAAAAGAATAGGAAGCATAGAAAAAGGTAAGCGGGCTGATATAGCTGTTTTTGAAAACAACATATTTCAGATGGCATATGACAGAGAACAAATGTTTAATATGAAAACTCTTATGACAATATTAGGAGGGAAAATAGTATATAAAAAGATATAATTTCATTAAATAAAAGTAATAAAGCCGGCAAAACAGCTGTTTTACCGGTTTTATTTATGTTGTTTTCCCTGTGGACATGAAGACTAAACTGATTTAGAATAGGAAACATGAATTATTGCGTCAGTAAAATCAAAAATATGACTGAAGCTATCAGGAGGTAATTTATGAAAACGGCATTTCAGATTTTCAGTCGAGATATAAGACGTCTTTCACATAATAAAGCTGCCATTATAGTAATGATAGGGGTATGTGTTTTGCCATCTCTTTATGCATGGTTTAATATAGCGGCCAATATGGATCCGTACGGCAATACACAAGGTATCAAAGTAGCAGTTGCTAATAATGATACAGGATCTGAAACAGATAAGCTGTCTATAAATGCAGGAGATACAATTATTGAAAATCTTAGGGAAAACAGTCAGCTGGGCTGGACATTTGTAGATGAAAAACAGGCTGAGGAGGGTGTCCGTTCTGGGAAATATTATGCAGCTATCATAATTCCTGATGATTTCAGCGATTCGTTGCTTAGTATATTGTCAGGAAAAATCGAAAAACCAAAGCTTGATTATTATATTAACGAAAAGAAAAATGCTATAGCACCTAAAATAACAGATACCGGAGCAACTACAGTTCAGCAAGAAATAAATGAGACTTTTTCATCTGTCGCTTCAGAAACGATATCAGGAATAATCCGATCAGCAGCAGATCAATTGACAAATGACATGAATGCAGCAGATTCTCAGCTGATTACGGCTGTTTCCGATGTACGATCGAATCTGGCTGAATATCAGACTGCGCTGGGAGACTTCCAGGAAACTGTAAAGGGATCGGAAACAGTTATAAAAGAGACAATAGATACCCTCGATAAAGTTGATTCTGCTTCAGATGCAGCTGCTGCAGCTTTTGAAGATACATCTTTTCTGTTGTATGAAAGCCGCTCGGCTTTGAGTCGCTTTTCGGCTCAGATATCCGGAAGTCTCTCGCAGAGTGAGATCCTGATAAATGATATTTCCATATCAGCTTCAGCAAAGTTGGGAACTTTTGAAGCAAATGCTCAGAAAGCTACCGCTGATGTAGGAAATGCGATAGATTCAGTATCAGAGCTGAATGAAAAAAATGAAAAATTGCTTCAATCTCTTGCCGAACTCAATGACAATATAGGGAATAATACAGAACTTTCGGCTATAATAGGCGAACAGATAAAACATTTACAGAGTCAGAATGAGACTTATGAAAAGATTTTGGATTCCTTGAGCGGAGGTAATGACAGTGTCAAGAATATACTTACGACGGCGAAGGATACGCGCTTAGATCTGGAAAAAATATCAATAGATGGAAGACAATCCATGCAGGACAGCAGAAAAGCTTTTGAGCAAAATACTCTTCCGAAAGTAAATAAGTCTCTTGATGATCTGGCATCAGTCAGTGGAAGTCTTTCAGCAACACTTTCAGCAACAGAGCCTATGACCAAGCAGATAAAAGGAATCCTTCAGCAATTTGAATCAAGCCTTGATATGAGTTTAGCAGCATTGGAACAAACAGGTGAAGTATTGGAAAGAGTAGATGAGAATCTGAATTCTGTAATGACAGATATAAGTGCTTTACAAAGTTCCGGTACATATCAGCAGCTTCTTTCTCTGGAAGGAATAGATCCGCAATCGGTTTCAAGATTTATGGCATCTCCTGTTTCTTTGAAATCTGAGGTTCTTTATGATGTGGAAAATTATGGATCTGGAATGACCCCGTTTTATACAAATCTGGCATTATGGGTAGGTGGGTTAATTTTAGTTTCCATTCTCAAACAGGAGGTAGACCAAGAAGGGTTTATACATCGTTTTGATACGACAGATGCTTATTTCGGGCGATGGCTTTTGTTTTCATCTGCTGCACTGATCCAAGGATTCATAGTATGTACAGGAGATCTAATATTGCTTAAAACACAATGTATGCATCCTACAGCATTTCTTCTGGCAGGTATGTTCTGCTCCTTTGTATATGTGAATATCATATATGCGCTTGCGATAACCTTTAAACATATAGGAAAAGCCGTAGCTGTTCTTCTTGTGATACTGCAGATACCAGGATCTTCAGGGACTTATCCCATAGAAATGATGCCTGGCTTTTTTCAGAAAGTACATCCTCTGTTTCCGTTCACATATGGCATAGATGCTATGCGGGAAAGTATGGCGGGCTTTTACGAAAATTACTATATAAAAGACCTTTTGATACTTCTTATTTTTATATTGATTTCACTTTTAACGGGGCTTGTTCTTCGGCCACTTATTTTGAATCTTAATCATATGTTTGATAAACATCTTGAAGAAACGGATCTCATGATAGGCGAGACTGATACTGTCAGGAATGAAAATCCCCAGCTCCAGCTGCTGATAAAAGCTCTTCTCAGGCATGATGAAGGAAAACAAAAATTCATGGCAAGATCTGCGAAGTTTGAGGCACATTATCCCAAGATGATAAAATATGGATTTATTTGCATGATAGCTATACCGCTGTTTTTTCTTATTCTCATGTTTAGTCTGGAATCAAGAATAGTATTTTTAGTTTTATGGATAGTTTCACTTATAGGGTTGTCAATATATTTAATTTGTGTTGAATATATTCATGACAGAGTGCAAAGACAGATAAAAGTCAGTGGGCTGACATCAGAAAACCTTATAGACATCATAGAGGAGGAGAAGAGCAAATGAAAAATATATGGCATATTTTTACGGGAGATGTCAGACGTATAAAAAAGAACGTAATTGCACTTATTGCCATTGTAGGAATAGCTGTCGTTCCATGTTTGTATGCGTGGTTTAACATAGCTGCCAGCTGGGATCCTTATAAAAATACAGGCAATTTAAAAGTTGCTGTGGCCAGTGTTGATGAGGGATATGAAGGTAATTTGATCCCTATACAACTTAATGTAGGAGATCAGGTTCTGTCAATACTTAGAGAAAATACTGATATGGAGTGGGTATTTACCAGTAAAGAAAAAGCTGTAAACGGCGTAAGGTCAGGAGATTATTATGCGGCAATCGTTATTCCGGAACAGTTCAGTAATGAAATGATGAGTATATTTTCCGAAGATATAAAAAAAGCAGAAATAATCTATTATTCCAATGCAAAAGAAAACGCTATTGCTCCAAAGGTTACGGAAAAAGGTGCCACTTCTATACAAAGACAAATAAATCAAGTATTCATAAGAACTGTTTCAGATACGATACTTGTAGTTCTTCAATCTGTATCCAATATGACTGATACAGAGGGAGCTGAATCTGTGGTAGAAAATCTGGAAGCTAATCTTGACAGAATATCTTCAGATCTTTCATCCTCAGCTGATGCTTTGCAGTCATTTTCAGCAGCGACCTCATCCTCCGGAGATCTTCTCGAGGCTACATCAGGTGTTCTTGAACAGGCTCAGACTCAATCTGAAAGCAATATGAAGGTACTTAAAGACATCAGAGAGACTTTTTCAGATGTCCATGAAGCACTTTCGGGAATAACAGATGATGTTAATGGAACGCTGTCATCTGGCAAAGATTTTTATGATCAGATGTCATCTGTTGTAGATACGGCTTTTGAAACACAATCAAAGGATGTGGAATCGGCAGCGTTTTCGCTAAATACTATTGCAGAACAATTGGATAGTCTTATAGTTTCCTATACATCACTTAGAGATTCTCTTGAATCTATGGGAAAAAAATATCCACAGTTTGCTTCCCTTACAGAACCTATTGTTGCTAAGCTGAATGCTTATATTGCTACACAAAATGAGCTTAAAGATAAGCTTATCTCTGTAGCAGATTCTATGAGAACTACATCAGCAGATATTGGCGAGGCAAAAAAAGAACTGGATAATCTGATTATGAAGAGCATAGAAGAAATAGAAAAGATAAAGACAGATTACGAAGAAAATGTCACAGATACATTAAAAAATCTTTCAAAATCTCTGGAAAAAACTGATGACGGTGTGAAAGAACTTCTCTCTCAGATAGGAAAAACCACAGACGGAATAAAAGCATTATCAGATTCAGCGACGGATCAGCTTTCAAGACTTCAAAGCGCACTGGATAGCTCCATAGCTATTCTTTCGAGTTCTTCATCAAGGATATCAGAAGTGACAGGAAAGCTTCAGCAAATGGAAGAAGACGGCGATTTTTCTGAAATAGACAATCTTCTGTCTGATAATAAAGATAAACTTACGTCTTTTGTGTCTTCTCCGGTATCTCTAAAAACTCATAAGATATATGAAATGGAAAACTACGGATCCTCTATGGCTCCTTTTTACTCTACGCTTTCCATTTGGATCGGAGGTATCGTTCTTGTTGCAATGATGAAGGTGACTGTTTCTGAAACACAATTGGCAGGTCTGCGGAATGTAAAACCAAGTCATATATATTTCGGACGATATGTTATTTTTCTTATAATAGGATTGCTTCAAAGTACATTGATCGCATTAGGAGATTTATTTTATCTTGGGATACAGTGCCGACATCCGTTTTTGTTTCTGCTGGCAAGCTGGTTTTCAAGTATTGTGTATGTGAATATTATTTACACTTTAACAGTATCTTTTGGAGATATAGGAAAGGCGATAAGTGTTATACTTCTCGTTATACAGGTGGCTGGAACAGGAGGAACCTTCCCTATTGAAGTGGCTCCTTTGTTTTTCAGAGTTGTCTATCCTCTTCTTCCTTTTACTCATAGTATGTCTGCAATGAGAGAAGCAGTAGGAGGTCTTTATGGTATGTATTATTGGGCAGATATGGGAAAACTTGGAATATTCCTTGCTCTTTCTCTCATAGTAGGACTCGTTTTGAGAAAGCCTATAATAAAGCTCAATTCTGCTTTTTCTGAGAAACTGGAAGAGACTAAAATCATGTAGAACACCATGGACACGTTGTTTTTTAGACTAATATTTGATATAATATTTAAGAGGTGGTTTTATGGGCACAAATAAAATAAACGGTGAATACGGCATAAGAATTTCGGATGAAGTCATCGCTGTTTGTGCCGTAAATGCAACATTGAAAACAGAGGGCGTGGCCGGAATGTCGGGCGGTATACCTAATGCACTTTCCAGGAATTTTTTAGGCAAAGAACTGCTGGCAAAAGGAATAAAAGTCAGTCAGACAGATGAAGGTGTGGAAGTAGACGTATATATAACCGTAAAATATCATGCAAAGATACCTGCAGTAGCGTGGGATATACAGGAAAATGTTAAGAAAGAGATACAGTCCATGACGGAACTGGACGTCACAGCTGTAAATATACATGTACAAGGTGTTAAAATACCATCGGAGGATAAGAAACAAAATGACGAGAAATGAAGCAAGAGAGATCTTGATGCAGATACTTTATGAAATGGACACTACAAAAACAATGGATCTTGAAACCGCAGAAAAGCTTTCTCAGGAAAGGCTGTCAGGCAATCATAAAAGAAGAGGACTGAAACTTCTTACCGATATAGTCCGAAATTTAGAAGATATTGACGGAGAAATTAACCGAAACAGCCGTTCGTGGAAAACCGGAAGGATGCCTAAAGTAGATCTGGCCATAATGCGTCTTGCTCTCGGAGAGATAAAATTCGATGAAGGGATTCCCGAAGCTGTATCTATAAATGAGGCTGTAAATCTGGCCAAAAAATTCAGTCTGGACAAATCGTCGGGATTCATAAATGGAGTTTTAGGTGCGGTAGTGAATTCCAATGAATAGTAGATATATATTAGGCATAGATACAAGTAATTATAAAACATCTGTTGCTATTATCGACACAGAGTGTAATATTTTATGTGATTTAAGAAGGTTTTTAACTGTAAAAGAGGGTGAAAAAGGGCTGAGACAATCCGACGCCCTTTTTCAGCATATTAGGAATCTGCCGGAATTACTTGAAGAAGCCATGAGTGATAATAATTATCATATTGGGGCTATATCCTTTTCATCCAAGCCAAGACCTGTTAAAAATTCATATATGCCGGTGTTTTTTGCCGGAGAAAGTTATGCGAGATCCCTTGCTGCTGTTTTAAGTATACCTTCATTTGCTTTTTCTCATCAGGAAGGGCATATAGAGGCCATAAAGGCTTTTTCAAAGCACAGTAATAAAAAAGAGCTCCTTGCATGCCATTTTTCCGGCGGTACATGTGAAATGCTCAGTGTAAAGTCAAAACATACTGGGTATGATATAGATATCATAGGCGGATCAAAAGATATTTCTTTTGGCCAAGTAATTGACAGAACCGGTGTGCAACTGGGTATGTCCTTTCCTGCCGGAGAAGAAATGGACAGGCTGGCCCTCGCATCTGATGAAATATCCAGTTTTCTTACCCCTATTAAAGTAAAAGAAGGATGGCTCAACCTGTCGGGAATAGATACTCAGATAAAAAGGCTGACGATTAATATGGATATACAGCAGGCTCAGCCTGTTATAAAAGAGCTGTTTGAAAAAGTCGCAGATGCTATGACAAAGATGATTTTTCAGTGTGCCGAAAAAACAGGAATAACAGACGTAATCATGGCAGGCGGAGTTACCTCCAGCTTATTTATAAGAGACAAGATAGTAAAAAAATTGGCAGAAAATCATATAGATGCAGCCTTTGGTCAGGCAGATCTTGCGCAGGACAACGCGATCGGCACAGCAATATTGGGAGGAAAGATTTATGGGAATGAAACCCGTTAAAGTTTCACAGCTTAACAGCTATATAAAACGAATACTTCAGACAGATCCGCTGCTTGGCAATATTTCTGTAACAGGAGAAATATCCAATTTAAAATTTCACGGATCAGGTCATGTTTACTTTTCGCTTAAAGATGAAAAAAGCAAAATAAATTGTTTTCTGTCGGCAGGAAATCTGGCTTCCCTTGAATGTCAGCTGGCGGAGGGAAACGGAGTAATTGCAGATGGATATATATACTTATATGAAAGAGGCGGCAGTTACTCTCTCAATGTGAAAAATATGGAAAACGCCGGTCAGGGCGATTTAGCAGCGACTTTTGAAAGGTTAAAGAAGAAACTTGAAAGTGAAGGGTTATTTGATAAGTCTAAAAAAAAGACTATTCCTGTTTTTCCTAAAAAAATAGCGGTTGTTACGTCTGCAACAGGTGCAGCAGTGAGAGATATAGTAAAAATAATAAAAGGGAAAAATGACTGTGTTGATATAGTC
>NZ_JBKTXS010000015.1:0-50941 GCF_046951855.1 Lentihominibacter sp.
GCGATACGCTCTGTTTCAGACTTGCTGCCCACATCCACCATTCTGGCTCTGCCATCATCATTAAAATGAGTGAAGTCTGCCATCATCAACCTCCTATACTATTCATATTTCTTCCGGCATGACTCGGATTGTCAGCATCCAGATGATCTCTCATCTGTGGTTTCTGCAATATAGCATCCTGCATCACTAATTCCATCTCTGCCCGGCTCTTTCCTTTTATGGAAATTTCAGCATCCGAATGAAGACATGGTTTCAGCATCCCGTCAGCCGTTAACCTTATCTTGTTGCATTCCCTGCAAAATTCACAGCTTATAGGCCGTATAAGTCCAATCCTGCCCATAGCCCCCGGCAGGCTGTACATCACCGCCACACCGTCAGAACAACCCAGCGGTCTCAGCTTTGGAACTTCAGATAATACACTCTGACAGCTTATAAACTTTGCTTTATCAAAGTCCATGCCTCCGCCTATTGGCATCAGTTCTATAAATCTTACTTCCAAAGGCCTGTCGCATGTCAAGGCCACAAAATCTTTTATCTCATCATCATTAAATCCGCCCATAAGAACTGTATTTATCTTTACCTTTTCAAATCCCGCTTCAAAAGCCGCATCTACGCCATCCAAAGCTTCCCGAAGGTCACCAATTCTTGTTATCTCTCTGTATTTATCAGGATCCAGAGTATCCAAACTGATATTAACTCTGTTTACCCCGGCATCTTTAAGTTCTCTGCCATATCTGGGAAGTAAAGTTCCATTTGTCGTTATGCATAATTCTCTGACGCCCTCTATGGCTGCTATCTGCCTGCAGAGACTGACAATCCCTCGTTTCACCAGCGGCTCTCCACCCGTTATTCTTATCTTGCTTATTCCAAGAGAAACCGCAGCCTTTACCGCATCTACGGTTTCTTCAGCCGTCATCATTTCTTCATGATCCCTTTTGACGATACCTTCTTCAGGCATACAATATCTGCACCTGAGATTACATAGTTCTGTCACCGAGATCCTCATATAATCTATTTTTCTTCCGTAATTGTCTATCATAGATCTATAGTTTCTCCATTCTAACCACATTATATCAGAAAAGAACCCGGGAGTCAGCAATTGTTTTGCTGGTATTGACCCATTAATCGTACTGGATTTTAGTCTGTTGACTTTTCACACAACAAACTTCATAATTATATTACAGGAAGAAAAGAGAGTGTATTGATTTGGATAAAACAAAAGAAAACAAAGCAAAAAATAAAAGCTTTAGCCGTCCTTGTGTCTATATCTTAAGATGTGGCGACGGCACATTTTATACGGGCTGGTCCAATGATTTTAACAAACGCTTATCGGCTCACAGAGACGGAAAAGGAGCAAAATACACAAAGGGCAGAGGCCCGCTCTGCCCTGTATATCTTGAATATTTCCCCGATAAAATATCCGCTATGAAACGTGAAGCCGCCATAAAAAAAATGTCACGTCTTAAGAAAACGAAGCTGCTTAATTCATCGAAAAATTTGCTGAAAAAAAGCTGATCCGACTGATATTCTTACTCAAAAAAGCTGCCGCAAGTCCAATATACCTTGCAGGCAGCTTTTTTTCATCTATTAAAATCAATACCCCTTCATAATATCACAGCTTGCAGATATCAATCTGCCGTCATTGGGACAGCCCAGCCTGCTCTTCAAGCAGAGCTTTAAATGTATCAGCAGAGGTTCCGTAAGATTTGATATCTTTAGAAAGCTTCTCTGCAGCCGCTTCCTCGTCTACAGATACCGTAACGGTTTCATCAGCTTCTTCCGAAGAAATCAGAGAATACGTCCATTGTACCTGTCCTACAGATGGTACCAGCGCCATGATCTGCTGAGCGCACTTCTTCATATTCCCGTCTAAAACTTTTTTCCCGGTTTTCTGTACAGAATCCTCCAGCGACACAGATAATATATGCATATCACCTTCTGTTTTAATGGTAGCATTATACTTACCGGCTACACTTTCGAGTCCCATAGTCTCCAGAAGTTTCACCACAGCTGCAGTATCATTGACATCTGAGACCAGACAGCCATAGAGCTTATCGGCATACTCCGAAGAAGAATCTATCACCATATTCTGTGAACTCACCGTGTCTACACTGCTTTGGGCAGAAACCTCTTTGTCTCCGTTTACCATACTCACGGAAAACAGAATGGCCGCAAACCCGATTATCACTGCGATCAGTCCCATGAGAACCCACTTTACAGCACGTTTGTTGTTGATAAGTTTTCCCATCACACTATATCCTCGCTTTTTATATGATGATACAGTTATACCATTTTTTTATGACGAGTATGTGACAGCAGTGTATCTATTGTGCAAACTGACTGTTGTAAAGATTGGTATAGAATCCATTTTGTGACAATAGTTCCTCATGAGTTCCCTGCTCTATTATATCTCCATGATTAAGTACCAATATATGATCAGCATCTTTTATCGTAGATAATCTATGAGCTATAACAAAACTTGTTCTCCCTTTCATAAGATTTGTCATTGCCTGCTGTATCAGTGCCTCTGTTCTTGTATCAACGGAGCTTGTGGCCTCGTCAAGAATCAGTATCGGAGCATCTGCAAGAAATGCTCTTGCTATTGTGAGGAGCTGTTTCTGTCCCTGAGAAATATTAGTGGCTTCTTCATTTACCTCCATATCATATCCTTTGCTCTGGGTCTTTACGAAATGGTCTATATGAGCCGCCTTAGCAGCCGCTTCCACTTCTTTATCAGTAGCGTCCGGATTACCATATCTTATATTTTCGCGGATAGTACCATTATTTAACCACGTATCCTGGAGTACCATACCAAACATCTCTCTTAAATTTGACCTCGACAATTTAGTTATATCATATCCGTCTATTGTAATTTTCCCTTTCTCAAGCTCGTAAAATCTCATAAGAAGCTTGACTATAGTGGTTTTTCCAGCTCCTGTCGGACCTACGATGGCAACACGCTGTCCCGGCTGTGCAACAAATGAAAAATCATGTATAACAGTTTCATCCGGGCTGTATCCAAACCTTATATTCTCAAAAGCTACCCTGCCCTTTACATCATCTACATCAATTACTTTTTCAGGAGCTTCATCAAGGCCTACCTCTTCTTCCTCATCTATCAATTCAAATATTCTCTCTGCAGCCGCAGCTGTAGACTGAAGCTGATTGGCAACATTAGCTACCTGTGAGATAGGCTGATTAAAGCTTCTCACATATTGGATAAATGCCTGTATATCACCGATAGAGATCTTGCCGTTTATGGCAAGATTGCCGCCCAAAAGACATACTGCCACATATGCCATATTTCCTATAAAATTAGTTATAGGCATCATAGTTCCCGACAAGAACTGTGACTTCCATGCAGATTCGCATAACTTATCATTATACTTCTCAAAGGTTTCTTGAGATTCTTCTTCCCGATTAAATGCTTTTACGATATCATGTCCTGTGTACATTTCTTCCACATGTCCGTTGACATAGCCAAGATATTTCTGCTGATTCTTAAAATGCCCCTGGGATTTGGATACTATCAGGCGTATCACCAGCATTGAAAGCGGCAGCACTACCAGAGCCGTCACTGTCATAAGTACACTTATACGCAGCATCATTATCAATATACCGATTATAGTTGTAAAGCTTGTTATTATCTGCGTCAAACTCACTGACAAAGTCTGATTCACAGTCTCTATATCATTTATCATTCTGCTCTGTATCTCACCATGAGTCTTACTGTCAAAAAATTTAAGCGGCAGTCTGTCCAGCTTCACCGACATTTTATCACGAAGATTATATATGACTTTCTGAGAAACATCTGCCATTATCCATCCTTGCGCTGCTCCAAACAGCAAGCTCAAACCATACAGACACAGAAGAAGCAGCAATATAGAAAGCAGTCCTTCAAAATCTATACCCATGCCTCCCATCAGACCCTCTACTACTTTATCGGTGGCATCTCCCAATATAGTAGGTGAAATTATGGAAAACACTGTACTTGCTATGGCAAAAATGAATACCGCTACAAGTCTGAATTTATACGGGGAAAGGTATCTGACAAGAGTTTTCATTGTCTTTCCGAAATCTTTGGCTTTTTCCCCCGGCATCATATTGGCTCCCGGCCCTCCAGGACCCGGTCCCTTTTTCTTTCCTGCCATTATTTACGCCCCCTTTCCAATTCCTGTTCACTAAGCTGGGATAATGCGATCTCCTTATATACACTGCAGTTCTCCATCAATTCTTCATGAGATCCAATTCCGGCCAGCTTTCCTTCATCCATTACAAGAATCTGATCAGCATCTATAATAGTATTTATTCTCTGCGCTACGATTATGATGGTGCTGTCTCCGACCTTCTTTTTAAGAGCATCTCTGAGGGCTTTATCTGTTTTGAAATCCAGCGCTGAAAAACTATCGTCAAAAATATATATTTTAGGTTTCTTCACTAAAGCACGAGCTATAGAAAGTCTTTGTTTCTGCCCTCCGGAAACATTAGTCCCTCCCTGAGACACTTCTTCATCAAACCCGTTTTCCTTTTCGCTTATAAAATCCAGCGCCTGAGCTGTCTCAGCGGCTTCCAGCATTTCCTGGGCTGTCGCATCTTCTTTGCCATACTGCAGATTAGTTGCTATGGTTCCCGAAAACAGCATTCCCTTCTGAGGTACGTAACCTATCTGATCTCTGAGCTCATGCTGTGTCATATCTTTGATATTAATACCATCAAGAAGTATCTCACCTTCCGTGACATCATAAAACCTCGGAATCAAACTTATAAGTGTCGATTTCCCGCTTCCCGTACCGCCTATTATAGCCGTGGTCTTCCCCGGCTGTGCAGTAAAACTTATATTTTCCAGAGTTTTCTCCTCAGCATCAGGATAAGCAAAGGATACATTGCTGAACTGTACGACGCCTTTATGATTTTCTAAACTCTGCGGTTTTTGAGAGTCTTCTATAGTAGGCTCCACATCCAGTACCTGTCCTATTCTCTGAGCAGAGACGGCAGCTCTTGGTATCATTATAAACATCATAGTTATAAACAGAAACGACATTATCACCTGCATAGCATACTGCAAATATGCCAGCATATCCCCTATCATAAGATCCTGTGATTCTATCAAATGTGCGCCTGCCCATATTATGAGAATACTTACTCCGTTCATCACAAACATAAGAGAAGGCATCATAAATGACATTGCTCTGTTAACAAACACATTTATCTTAGTCAGTTCCACATTAGCTGTATCGAATCTCTCTTCTTCTGATTTCTCAGTATTGAAAGCTCTTATTACAAGTATTCCCGACAATCTCTCCTTCATAATTAGGTTCAGTCTGTCAAGCTTGCTTTGCAGTACTTTAAATTTGGGAAGTACAAGAAAAAAAGCCATAAGCATGATACAGACTATGACAAGTAAAGCAAGGCCTACAGTCCATGAAAGAGATACACTTGTATTCAATGCCCTTACTATAGCTCCTATTCCCATCATAGGAGCAAAACACGCCAATCTAAGTATCATTACTGTTGCCTGCTGCACCATCTGTACATCATTGGTTGAACGCGTTATCAGAGATGCTGTAGAAAAATCTTCCAGCTCCGCAGCCGAAAACGCCGTTACCTTTCTGAACAATGCCCTCCTTATATCTCTGGACGACTTCGCTGATACTCTGGAAGCCAAAAAACTCCCTGCCAGCGAACATAATACTGTACCGGCTGAAACCGCCAGCATTATCAGGCCTGTTTTCCAAATATAATCCATATCCTGTTTTACTATTCCGTTGTTGATTATGTCAGACATGTATCCAGGCAAAGCCAACTCACACATAGCCTGTCCGAACAGGAATGCCAAAATCAGCGCTATCAGCCATATATACGGCTTGTAGTATCTAAAAACTGTCTTCATATCTTTCCTCCTTCCAGCATTTCCGCTATGTTTTGTGTCATCTTACCGAGCAGCACAGTCAAAGTTTTTATCTCCTCATCACTCATCCCTTTTGTGATGTTACGCTCAAATTTCATGTAAGTCTCCTCTCCCAAGCGATATACACGTCCGGCTTTCTCTGTAGGAAAAAGGCAATATGCCCGTTTATCACCCGGATTTTGCCTTCTGTCCACAAATTCTTTAGAAACCATATCCTTTATGGCTTTTGCTACAGCACCTTTATCAATCTGTGCATATCTGGACAACTCTTCTTGGGAAATTCCGGGATTTTCATTGATATACTTCAAATATCCCATTTGCTGACCTGTCAGACCAAACTGTCTCATAACCTTATCGTGCATCACTCTTCCATGTCTGTATATTATGGAAAAATACATATGTATAGGGCCTAAAACTGTGGGACCGCAGTACTTCATACCTGATGTTCCGTTAGTAATCTGTTTCATTTGACGGCAAGATTCCTTTCAAAATAAATAGTTGCCATTGCAACCATTATCAATAGGCACCATTTTATCATGTCATTAATGGTTGTCAATGCAACTATTTATATTTTAACAAAATCTTCACATACTATACATTTCTGTAAATTCTGATAATAATTATTCTTTATCTATATCATCAGCAAGACTTCTAAGCACTCTCCTGTTAGCACTGCTCAGCGGCCCCAGAGGCAGTCTGCATCCGCCTACTCTCATTCCTTTCATATTCATTATGGCTTTTATAGGGACAGGATTGGTTTCACAGAAAAGCGCATTTATCAGATTCAGATATTCAAGCTGTATCTTTTTAGCTTTTTCCGTATCTCCGTCAAGATATGCATGAGCCATTTTACTTACCTTGTCTGGCATCAAATTAGCCCATACGGAAACAGTCCCCGCAGCGCCCATAGACATCAGAGCCACTGTAATATCATCGTTTCCCGAATATATACTGAAATCATCATCTATTAGTCTTGAAAGCTTTGCCACATATGATATGTCCCCGCTTGCTTCTTTAATTCCGGCAATATTCTTATGGCGCGAAAGTTTTGCGACTATCTCGGGGCTTATACATATGCCCGTTCTTGCCGGAACATTATAAATATATATAGGTATATTCACATTATCGGCTATAGTATAAAAATGTTCCAGCATTCCTGTTTCATTAGGTTTATTATAATACGGTGTAATCACCAGTAAGGCATCAGCCCCCATTTTTTCATATTTAATACTTTTAGCCAGGGATTTCTCCGTATTATTGCCTCCACTGTTGGCGATGATAGGTATTCTGCCGCTGCTTTCTTCAACAGCCGTTCTGACTATCTCATCCTGTTCCTGTTCGGAAAGAGCAGGCGTTTCCCCTGTAGTTCCCAATACGAGTATGGCATCAGTGCCTTGATGGATATGCCAGTTTATAAGCTCTCTCAATCGTTTGTAATCAACATTGCCTTCTTCATCAAAGGGCGTTACGAGAGCTACGATAGATCCTCTTATCATTTCTACCTCCCTGAAAATTTCAATCTTATATACTTATGGTCTTAAATTCATAATATGCACATAAAATAATTTAGGTTAACAATCTTATATTTAGTTGACAATCTCATGTCTAAGGTTTACAATCTCTTTTGAAGAAATCAACATTCTAATCGAAAAGGAGATAATACTAATGACAACAAAACATTATTCCGGTACTGCAATGATGATTTTATGCGGAATTTTTGCCGCTATAACCGCCATCTGCTCTTTTATAACTATTCCCCTGGGATTCACACCTGTGCCTATCAATCTGGGTACACTGGCTGTATTCCTTACAGGTGGTATACTCGGCAAAAAATACGGTACTATAAGTATGGCAGTGTATGTATTGCTGGGAGCTGTGGGAATTCCCGTGTTTTCCGGGTTCAGAGGAGGAATAGGAGTCTTGGCAGGCCCCACCGGAGGATATATAATAGGATATATAGCCGCTGCGTTCATCATCGGTCTGACCGCTGACATTATCTCCGGACGCAGTGCTTTAAAAACCACAGAAGACAAACGATACATACATTTTCCGGCTATAGGATTATATGCTCTGACCATGGCAGCCGGACTTATTATATGCTATGCTTTTGGTACAGCGTGGTTCATGATAAGTACAGGCACCCCACTTTGGACATCTCTTCTGTCGTGTGTCTTCCCGTTTTTACCGGGAGATGCTCTAAAAATACTGGCAGCCGCCATTTTAGTAAGGAAACTCAGACCGCTTCTAAATAAAAACGGTATCTGAAAACTCAAAAGGAAAGCAGAACATATGAAAAGAATTTTTTCCGTCACAATATCTTTTGCTCTGATACTTCTTGCTGTATTTTTGATAGTTTTAAAACTACATGATCCGGCTTATATTACACTCAATGATATAAGATCAGCAGGGCAGACAGCTTATATAGAACAAAAACTCGATGAAATGTCTCTGGAAGAAAAAATCGGTCAGATGTTCATGGGGTGCTTTTACAATGGTACTCCGTCTCCGGAAACTGTATCTCGATATCATCTGGGAAGCGTACTGCTGTTTCATTCAAGCTTTGCTGAAAAAGATAAAGCATCCGTCATATCACAACTTAAAGCCATAAATGATATCTGCAATATAAAGCCTATCATTGCTGTAGATGAAGAAGGCGGTACAGTGAACAGAATCAGTAATTCACCATCATTTCGCAGTGAGCCTTTCAAATCTCCCAGAGAAATCTTTGCTTCCGGAGGTATGGATGCCATAATTAAAGATACTCACGATAAAAATGCTTTTCTTTCCGAATTAGGTATTAATCTTAATCTGGCGCCTGTATGTGATATCTCCCAGGACCCAAAAGATTTCATGTTTTCCAGAAGCCTCGGCCAAAATGCACAGATTACTTCCCAATATGCTGCCGCTGTTACGAAAGCATCTCTTGAGGACAATATAGGATGCTGTCTGAAACATTTTCCGGGATACGGCAATTCCGCTGATACACATAAAGGAATGTCTATAGATAAAAGATCTGAAAAACAACTGGAAGAAAACGATTTTCTTCCGTTTAAAGCCGGCATAGATGCCGGCGCTCCTTCCGTACTGGTCTCCCATAACATAGTATCTTCATTGGATGAAAGTCTCCCTGCATCTCTTTCGCCTGCTGTTCACAGGATTCTGCGTTACGATATGAACTTTTCGGGTGTTATAATTACTGATGATCTTTCTATGGGAGCCGTATCAAATTTTTCTCCTAAAACCGACAGCGCAGTTACAGCTATAATGGCCGGTAACGACATACTCTGTACAGGAGATTTTGCCAGTCAGTACAAAGCAGTTCTTGAAGCAGTAAATAACGGGACTATATCAGAAGAAAGGATTGATACATCCGTGAGGCGCATACTATTATGGAAAAAAGACTTGTCATTGTTTTGACATATTCTTTTCAACAAGTCTTCACAATAGCACCGTTAAAATGGCATATTCCATTGTTATTATAAGATCACAGCAAAGGAAAACAATTGCTGAAAAAAATAAGCAAGAGGGCTGCTTTAACAAATAAACACTTCTTCTTCTCAATCCCTAAAACACAGCAGCCCCCTTCAAATTTAGGAAACACCTCCTAATAAAATGATAATAATGATAACGACGAAAAGAAAACTGCCCTCGGCAGTTTTCTTTTTTTCGCCTTAAAGTTATTTTCTCTTTTTAAATCAGCTCTACATGTGTATAATAAAACTATAAAAAGGAAGAAAGGAGGCACCCGTTATGATGATATCAACAAAAGGTCGCTATGCTCTTCGGGTCATGATAGAACTGGCGTCTCATGACACAGAGAAATACATACCGCTCAA
Organism: Lentihominibacter sp.; assembly: GCF_046951855.1. Taxonomy (NCBI): domain Bacteria; kingdom Bacillati; phylum Bacillota; class Clostridia; order Peptostreptococcales; family Anaerovoracaceae; genus Lentihominibacter; species Lentihominibacter sp. Next base: position 9,745 of record NZ_JBKTXS010000015.1, read on the forward strand.
AGAAATAGCAAAAAACCAGGATATATCTGAAAAATATCTGGAATCCATAATCAAGATACTTGTGAAAGACGGAATGGTGATAGGCTTAAGGGGCAAAGGAGGAGGTTACAGGCTTTCCGGCACTCCGGCTTCATATACTGTAGGTAAAATACTGAAACTTACGGAAGGCTCTCTGGCTCCTGTGGCATGTCTTAAAGGAGAAACAGCCGAATGCTCAAGATCAAAAGGATGTCCTACTCTTCCTATGTGGCAGAAGCTCAATGAAATAGTAGATAATTATCTTGAAAGTATAACTCTGGAAGATCTGGTAAAACAAACTTTAGATAATTCCGGAGGGGATTACATCATATAAAATCAATATATTTTTACCGTTTGCTGAAAGTTCCTTTGCGAAAAAAGCATTGAGCTTTCAGCTTTTTATTATTTTAAATATAATAAAACCAACAGAAAAAAGAATCATTAGAAATTATTTCCGCTAAAACCTATTGACACAGTATGTTTATGGTGTTATTATTCATATAAACCCACCTAGTTAATAGGTAATAAGGCATAAAACTAATATCAAAAGGAGGAATTTCCCATGAACACATATCACTTCGAGACATTACAACTTCACGCAGGACAAGAAACACCCGACTTAACTACAGGCGCAAGAGCTGTCCCTATATACCAGACATCTTCCTATGTATTTGAAAATTCCGATCACGCACAGGCAAGATTCGGACTGCAGGATCCGGGAAATATTTACGGCCGTCTTACCAATCCCACCCAAGATGTATTTGAACAGAGAATGGCAGCTTTAGAAGGAGGCGCTGCCGCTTTGGCAGTTGCTTCCGGAGCAGCAGCTATATCCTATACCATAGAAAATCTGGCACAAAACGGTGATCATATTGTTTCCGCCAAAAATATATACGGCGGAACTTATAATCTTCTTGCTCACACATTGCCGCAATATGGTATATCTACAACATTCGTAAATATATTCGACTACGATGCTGTTGAAAAAGCTATTCAAGATAATACTAAAGGAATCTTTATAGAAACACTGGGAAATCCCAATTCCGATGTAGTGGATATTCAAAAGATCGCGGATATAGCCCATTTTCATAGAATCCCACTGGTAGTCGACAATACATTTGCAACCCCATATCTCGTAAGGCCTATAGAATATGGAGCAGACATCGTTGTCCATTCTGCTACAAAATTTATAGGAGGCCATGGAACAAGCATAGGAGGAATCATAATAGACAGCGGTAAATTCGATTGGGAGGCATCAGGCAGATTCCCTTCCCTTACAGAACCAAATCCAAGTTATCACGGTATCAGCTTTACAAAAGCAGCAGGACCGGCAGCTTTTATCACAAAGATACGAGCTATACTTTTAAGAGATACCGGCGCCACTCTTTCTCCAATTCATGCGTTCATATTTCTTCAGGGATTGGAAACACTATCTTTAAGAGTCGAACGTCATGTTGAGAATACCCTTAAGGTGATAGACTTTCTTAAAAATCATCCTCAGGTCGAAGAAGTCCATCATCCCGCCGCAACTGACGACAAAAACCAAAAGGAACTTTATGCTAAATACTTTCCTGACGGAGGTGGTTCCATTTTCACATTTAATATTAAAGGCGGCCTTCAGGATGCCAAAGATTTTATCGATAATCTCAAGTTATTCTCACTTTTAGCTAATGTAGCTGACGTGAAATCACTTGTTATTCATCCGGCAACAACAACTCACAGTCAGTGTACTGAAGAGGAACTTAAAAATCAAGGCATTAAACCAAACACTATACGTCTTTCTATAGGAACCGAACATATTGACGACATTATAAATGATTTAAAAAACGCCTTTTCAGCTATATTAAAATAAAGGAGTGATTAAAATGAAAATATATAAATCTGCATCAGAACTGGTAGGCAATACGCCGTTGCTGCGCCTTTCCCGTATGGAAAAGAAAGAAAATGTTCCCGCTGTCCTATTGGCAAAATTAGAACTTTTTAATCCTGCCGGCAGCGTAAAAGACAGAATAGCCAAAGCTATGATAGAAGACGCCGAAAAAAGCGGATTATTAAAAAAAGGATCTGTTATAATCGAACCTACAAGCGGCAATACAGGTATAGGGCTGGCCTCAGCTGCCGCTGCAAAGGGATATGACATTATAATCACCATGCCCGAAACAATGTCTGTAGAAAGAAGAAATCTTATCAAGGCATATGGCGCAAAGGTAATTCTGACTGAAGGAGCAAAAGGCATGAAAGGAGCCATAGCCAAAGCAGAAGAGATAGCCAAAGAAACACCCGGCAGTTTTATGCCGCAGCAATTTTCAAATAAGGCCAATCCTAAAGCTCACTATGAATCTACAGGCCCGGAGATCTGGAACGATACAGACGGAAATGTAGATATCTTTATCGCAGGAGTCGGCACGGGCGGAACTGTAACCGGCATCGGAAAATATTTAAAAGAAAAAAATCCTGCGGTAAAAATCGTAGCTGTAGAACCTGCCGCTTCACCGGTACTTTCGAAAGGAACTCCCGGACCTCATAAAATACAGGGAATCGGCGCCGGATTTATTCCTGATACATTGAATACCGACATATACGATGAAGTCATTGCCATAGAAGATGATGAAGCTTTTAAAACCGGTAGAGAAATAGCGAAAACAGAGGGAATTCTTGTAGGTATTTCATCAGGAGCCGCAGTCGCGGCAGCCATTAAATTATCTAAGCGCCCGGAAAACAAGGGAAAAAACATAGTTATCCTGCTTCCGGATACGGGTGACAGATATCTTTCTACAGCGCTATTTAATGATAGCAGCCGTTAGTCAGCCATATATTGTAATGTTTGGCATAAAACAAAGTACCTTCTGTGTTACAGTGAAAAAAATCAAAAGTTGACATATTTTTTGCTCATCAGTATACTATTATTGTTCGCTTTGACGAATCCCCACCAGATAGGAGTAATAATAATATATGAGACTGAGAAAAGAAATAGATGAAATGAAAGAGCGTGATATCCTGCTCATTGCCAGGATATCAGATGCTCTGGCGCATCCCGCCAGAATAAAGATATTCAGATACATAATGGCCGCAAACAAAAAAAGAGAACGTGTATGTAATAAGGACCTTGTAAATCACTTTGATTACTCACAGGCCACCATATCACAGCATGTAAAAAAGCTGAAGGATGCCGAACTTCTCCAGGTCCAGAAAGAAGACCGCTATTCTTACTATTACGTGCATCTCGGCACCCTCAACGATTATTTAGTTGCCACCAAAAAATTTGAGAATATGGAATCCTAAGTTTTTTTCAAGCGAGGTCTCATCTATGATGAGGCCCTTTTCATTATAGGATATTATCTGCAATTTTCTCCAATCAGCCTCGATCACTTGATAATTCATCCCATCTCCATATGCAGCCATGCAGTAATCAGGAGCATTACTGCCATCATAAACTTCACTTTTACGCTGACCGGAATTCCCCATTATATATGTTATTCCATTTATCTCCTCTGTTCTCATATACATATGCTGATGTCCGCACAAAACAAGATCGGTATTGTATTCTTCCATTATCGGCACCCATAACTTTCTGAGCTGTGGCGATACAGTATCTCTGTCATGCATACCGTAAGGAGGATGATGTGTCACTACAATATTCCATATCTTAGTGCTTTGTTGCAGCGTTTTTCTAAGCCATTCCTCCACTGCTTCTTCATAAGCCTGCCATGTGTCATCACCCATTTTCTCACGTCTCTCATCAGTAAGAAAAGAACTGTCAGTCATAATAAATCTACAGTTTCCATAATCAAAATAATAAAAATCCTCTTTGAGTTCCTCAGCATCCGGGCCATTTTCCGGAGATGCAAACAGCTTTTTATAGGTTTTATTAGAGCTGACACCTTCATGGTTTCCTGATACTGTCATCAGTGGGAGCTTCGAAAAGACTTGACAGTTATCCAAGAATCCGTTCCACTGGGCAGTTTCACTGGGTATATTCACCATATCTCCCCCTATAACTGCACACCTTAACGAAGGATGTCTCTCATAAATAGCCTCTGTCATTTCTCCCCATCTCTGATATTCTTCCATCGAAACATCAAACTGAACATCCCCCAGATAAAGAAACGAGTCTGTCCCTGCCGTTTCAGGAGATATAAAACTTTGAGGAGAATCAAACATAACTCCGTCACCTATTTCATAATAATACTTTTTACCATATCCCAATCCGTTCAGCTCTGCCGTATATCTATAATAACTTCCTTTAAGAGCTTTCTCTGAGACAGCCTTTATAGCTTCGGACTTTGGCAGATCTTCCTTACTCTGGCTCACTCGAAGAAATTTAGGCCCCTTTTTTGTTCCTTTCCAGCTTATATAGATAGAATCGGGTTTCTCGCTCAAAGAAATAATTACTTGTCTTTCCCGGATTTCCTTCCGATTTCTGCTATCCAAAAAATTTTCCGGATTGCCGGTTTCACTATTCCCGGTGAATTCAAATACAACCAGACCTACAGCGCCGACAGTCAGAAAAACTGCTATCAGCACAGCAATAATAATAATCCCTTTTCTCATAAAAAATTCCCCCGTTATATATACTACACATCCGCGCAGTTTTTATAACGAAGGAAAAATTTATCTGAGCTCATCTATTCCCATATTGGCAAGCTCATCAGCTCTGTTGTTTTTAGCTGTAACATATGTAAAATCATCATAAGAAAATTCACTGCCGTTCCATTGGATAAACTTAGAGTAAAGCTTATCAAAATCCACAGATTTGCTGTCTAAATTAACATGACCTTTAACCCTGTAAAATGATATAGTATGTCGCTGAGTATATGGTATAAGCTGTTTCCACAGATCCTGATTCTCCACGTTTTTTTTCGCCGATGTCTTCCAGCCGTTTTTCTGCCATCCCTCATACCATTTTTTTCGAAAACAATCCATCAGATAACTGCTGTCAGAAAACACATGTATTATCTGCCCTTCCTTTTTTACAGCCTTAAAGGCCTCTAAAAGAGCTGTCATTTCCATTCTGTTGTTAGTGGTATTACGTTCACTTCCATAAATCTCCTTACATGCTGTACCGAATTCCATGACTGCTCCCCAGCCGCCCAGATTTTCATCATTCTGATTGCCTGAGCAGCCTCCGTCCGTATATATCCTCAAGATTTTATCATCCCTCATTTTAACGTCTCCTTTTTCCTATGATATAAAATCTATCATATCATCCCTTATGTGTCCATGTCTATATATAGTACAAATTGACATTTTCGGTCCTTTGGAGTATCTTAATATAGTAAAGGAGACCGGAAATACATATGTCATTAAAATTTTGTTCACTTGCCAGCGGAAGCAGCGGTAACTGTTACCTAATAAAAAACGATTCAGCAGCCCTGATTATAGATGCAGGAATCTCCGGAAAAAAAATACTGCAAGGGCTGGATGATACCAATACTCCTCACGAATATGCAAAAGGACTTCTCATAACCCATGAACATACCGATCATGTGAAAAGTGTATCCGTCCTGTCAAAAAAACTGCCGGGTCTGTCAGTCTATGCAAACCAAGGAACATGGGGAGGCATCAAAAAACCTGTGGCTCCCACTCAGCAGAGAATTTTTCGCACCGGAGAAGATTTTTACATAGAGGACTTTATGATACGGCCTTTCTCCATACCTCACGATGCAGCAGATCCTGTTGGATTTTCCATATATCATGAAAATAAACAAATAAGCATCGTTACAGATGTAGGTTATATAACAGATAGTATATTTGATGAAATAATAGATGCGGATCTTCTTCTTCTTGAGGCCAATCACGAAAAAGAAATACTGCTCATGGGAAGATATCCATACCCTCTAAAACACAGGATCCTGGGAGAAACAGGCCATCTTTCCAATGTCTCGGCAGGAGAATGCCTGTGTCGCCTTGCCTCGGCAAATCCTAAAGAACGTCAGATCCTCCTGGGACATCTCAGCCATGAAAACAACGATCCGGCGGTAGCCCTTCTTACAGTAAAAAATACACTTATGGAAAAAAACATCATCCCGGGAAACCAGCTGAAACTGGGAATAGCCATGCGAGACTGTCTCAGCTATATGTATGAGGTATAATAATGAATATATCAATATTAACAGTAGGAAAACTAAAAGAAAAATACTGGCGAAGCGCAGCAGAAGAATATTCAAAAAGACTGAACAAATATTGCCGTCTGCAGATAACAGAAATTAAAGAAAATCCTCTTCGAAACAATCCGTCACAGGCTGACGAAGATGCGGTGAAAACTGCAGAAGGAAGAGATATTCTCGATAAAATAAAGCCCTCAGACTACGTGATAACACTGGAAATCAACGGTACTGCTCTATCATCCACACAACTCGCCGCCTGTATGGAGAATCTGGCAGTTACAGGAAAAAGCAGCATAGTTTTTATCATCGGAGGGTCTCTCGGTCTTTCAAAACAAGTCAGCGACCGAGCTGATCTCAAACTATCCTTCTCAGCTATGACATTTCCCCATCAGATGATGAGAATAATTCTTCTGGAGCAGATCTACAGAAGTTTTAAGATCATAAAAAATGAAACGTATCACAAATAATACGTTTCTGTTTTTTATTATGCAAAGATATCCTCTCAGAAAATATGATACATATTTTCTATTTTAAATGCTTTCTCCTATATACAGGATCATGTTCAAGAAGATCTATAGTCTTATTCATTACACCCGGATCATACATGGATTCCATCAAAAGTCTGGTCTCCTTCAGACTTTCAGTCATCTCTTCTTCGCTCTTTATCTTCAAAACTCTTCTGTATTCATACATAAGTTTTTGACCTGAAACATCCCCTTCGGCAAGAGCTGCCACAGCCGCGTCAGCGGCAGCTTTAGCCGATTCGGCTGCAACAGAAAGCCCATCGTTTTCCAAAGGCATTGACAAAGCAGCCGAATCCCCTATCATCATAAATCCATCGCCGGCCTTATGTATGCCATAGCTTATATCATTAACTCTTCCGCCTTCCCATGGGCTTATCTGACGAGCAGTCGCAAACATAGCCGATATCTTATGTGTCCTGCTGACCCACTCAGAAAAAATCTTTGCCGCTTCAGTATTATCAAAAACGTCTCTTCCGTGAATCATCATTCCCACATTACACAGACCTTCTCTAACTCCGTCTCTGCCCACAGGCATCACCCAGAAATATCCTGCTCCCAAAAGACTTGAAAAAGCAAACACACCATAAGCTTCATACTGATCCTTTGCCAGTCCTCTGTCGAGCTTCACACCTTTAAAATATGCCCGGCGTCCCGTCCATATACCATATGGTTTTTCTTTCATGATTCCCATGGCTCCGGCAACAGAAGATAAGGATCCATCAGCTCCAATAAGAATCTTGCTTCTTATACGGAGATCCTCTCCCCTGTATCTGACTTTCACACCGGTAACAGCAGACTTTTCTTTCATCACATCTGTAATATTGCAGCTTTGTCTCAGTTCAGCTCCATGTCTCACGGCGGTATCAACAAGAAGCTTATCAAGATCATATCGAGAAGCACAGTAACATTCAAAGGGTATCAACGTTTCGCATCCACTGTCACTTATAAGTTTAAGGTTTCTTATACATGTGCTCATAGCATCCAGCTCTTTAACCGCTCCCAAAACACCCATATGATAAACAAGCCCTTCACACTGCATATCGCCGCAGGCCTTATCTCTGGGGAAGATATCCTTATCCAGAAGCAACACGTCCACCCCCGCTCTTGCAAGATATGATGCACATATAGATCCCGCAGGACCTGCCCCTGCTATTATCACTTCTCTCTCTGCGAAAGCCATCTCTATGCCTCCTCCTTTACAGCTTTTAATGTTATAGCATTAACAGGACATACCCGGACGCATACTCCGCATCCCATACATCTTTCCGAGGCCGCTTTGCGGTATCCGCAGGACAGACATCTTGATGCTTCCACAGCCGCCTGCTCTCTGCTCAAAAGTTTCCTTCCCGCCTCAAAACCGGGCTGTACGAAAGACTTTCCTTCAAATATATCATATTGTACGGAAGCTCCTGACAAGACTTCACTGGTATTTCTAAACTTTCCATTTGCCGGAAAATCACAAGACTTAAAAAAACTTTCCACTGCCGCTGCTCCTGCACGCCCTGCTTCCACAGAGCTCATATCAAAATCACCTATGGCGAAAACCCCATAGACGCTTGTGATCAGCCGCTCATCAACCTGTATATATCCATTCGAATCTATATCCAGCCCCGGATTCGCCGCTTTTACAGCCTCAGTATCCGGTTTTGCACTGTCTCCCAAAACCAGAGTATCACAAGGTATATCTATGATTATATCACGTTCGATAACCCTGCACTTAACTCCTGAAATTTTTCCGTCTGTCTGATCTATAGCTGTCAGTTCCACGCCTGTCACCAAATTAACACCTTCATCAAGAGCCGCAGCTACAGAAGCAACACTTGCTTTGAGCTTTCCTTTGCTCATGGGAGCAAGCACCGTTACCTGCTCACATACTTCTCTCAGCAGTCTGGCAATATCAAACGTCAATTCATCGCTTCCGGTAACCAACATCCTTACGCCTTCAATTTTTTCGTGGTTCATAAGCTTTCCCATCAAAGAAACCACTTCAAAAACCCCTCTGCATTCTGCATTCTCCATTTGTGGTTTCACGCCGCAGGATTCTCCGATAGCAAACAACACTGCCTGATATCCCATAGAAAACAGCTTATCTATATTAGGACTGAAACCAGCTGCGATATCACATATAACCTCTATACCCGAATCAGCTACCTTTCTGAGCTCCCTGTCTAACAGTTCCTTATCTATGCGTTTTTCGGAAGAAAGCCACTTATAGTGACCTCCCAGAGACGAGTATTTTTCAAAAATTGAAGGAGCATACCCTGCTTCTGCCAACTCTATTGCCGCAGTTATTCCTGATATTCCTCCGCCTATTATAGCTACTTTTCTTTTTTGATCCTGAAAACTCTCTTTATATGTAAACACAGGCATGTCCTCTTTTATCCCGGCTGCCCGCAGTACAGTAAGAATATCCTCTGCAAAACCCGGCTCAATATGATCCAAATCATCTTCCTTTATGGCTTTTTCAAACTGTGGCACTATTCTCTGTATATTTTCGGCATATATTACGGAACTATGGGGAGCATTTTTTATAATATTTTCCTGCGCTCTTATCTGCATGCCATTGAGCATCCCCATTATCTCAGAAGCTGCGGCACGTCCTGATGCCATAGCCTCCGCCACCGATCTGTTTTCAAAACAAGCCTCTCCACATGCGAATACCATTGGCTTATTAGTTCTGTATCTATCGTCAACTTTTATCTTACCGTTAGGATATGTCTCCATATTTCCTATTTTTTCAACACTGCATTTTTGTCCTATGGCAAATACTACAGTATCACAGAATACATTAAATTCACTGCCCTTAACTCCATGAGGCCTAAGTCTGCCGCTTTCATCAGGAAAATATTCCACCTTGATAAATTCTACAGCCTTTACCCGGCTTCCCTCTTTAATTATCTGTTTAGGTCCGATCATAGGCCTGAAATCCACACCTTCCTCTGCAAACGCCTTAAGATCGTCTTCACAGATCTGAAGACTGTCGGCTCTATCCATAGAGGCGCATATAACTTCTTTTCCGAGACGTCTTAAAGCCCTCGATATGACGGCTGCCAGTTCACCGCCTCCGATAACCGTTATAGTATCTCCCAGCTCTATTCCTTCTTTTTCGCCTCCGTTTATCTGCCTCATCAGATTGACTCCATCATAAACCATCTCGGCATCAGAGCCGGGCAAAGATACCTTTACACCTGAGGAAGCACCTGCTGCTATGAGACATGCGCTGAATCCCTCATTCCAAATATCTTCTAACATATATCGGGAACCGATCTCACAATCATACCTGACTTCTATACTATCAGAAAGTATTCTCTCAATCTCTGATTTAAGCATAGTTTTGTTAAGGCGAAACTCAAGAATACCCCAGTTAAGAGCTCCTCCAAGTCTGCTGTCCTTTTCAAATATGGTAACCGCATATCCCGCCTTGGCCAACTCAAAAGCAGCGGTCAAGCCTGCCGCTCCTCCTCCGATAACTGCGATTCTTTCATCAAAACGTCTTATATATTTATACGGTTTTGTATCAGTTCTACTCAATATGTAACCTTCCAGCGCTCTCATATTCAAAGGCTCTTCCGATATATACTTCAATCTGCAGTTATCTTGACAGCTCTGACTGCAGATAGAAGCACATACCCACGGCATAGGATTCTTTTCATCTATAAGATTATATGCTTCTTTGAGATCTCCGCTCTCCACAAGCCTGGCCACAGCCTGGGGAGATATTCCAAGCGGACACCCTTGTTTACATCCTGCCTCAACCGACAATTTCAAAGCTTCACCAAAAGCTCTCTTCTCCGTATATTTATTTTCCCCACAGTCCGGAAACATGCAGCATACAGTTTTTCTATATTCTTCAATAGCTCCGGTCGGACATATATTGCTACAGTTTCCACAGTTGACACATAATTTAGAATTTACTGCAGCCTCCGTTCTTTTATCTATAGTTAAATTAAATTCCATGATTTCCTCCCGTCTGCCATATATCAGGAAATTTCCAGAGCCGCCAATTCATCACTGAGCTCAAAGCACATTTCCGCAGGCAGAATATCCTTTATCATAGCTGCCATGGCATCTGCCGTAATTTGCCTCAGCTCATTTCCGACTATCCATCTTTTACACAAACGTATATATCCATAATCTCTCATACCATTCCATCTGAAATGTACATTTCTTTGAGCCATTACGAAAATCAGTCTGGATGTGCCGATCCATTCCAGCTCCTCATCAAGATATCTCATCTCCGGGCTGTCTGTATAGTTATGATCGAATTCCTCATTCACCCTATTTATATATTTTTCTATGGCCTTCAGCCGTCTCTGCCCTTTGCGGCCTTCATAAACGCTTTGTTCAGCAGCCATGACGGCACCTCCTTCTGCTCATTAACTGTAATTCCGACAAATATTATACCACGGGCTTTATCCCATGTTCAATATACCCATCGGAACAATATACTCTGACGGTGCCGAATTATTTTGCTGCCAAGATGATAAACATATGAATTCACTTAACTGCTTCGCCTATTCTCCGGTTTCATCTGCCTGCCGCAATCTCCGCCGCTGCTGCAATGGTCTCTTCTATCTCTTTTTCCGTGGTATAAATACTCGGACATAATCTGACACATCCTGTTTTCTCTGTCCCTATAGTTTCATGAGCCGCACCGCTGCAATGAAATCCTGCTCTTACAGCAATACCATACCTGTTATTAAATACGTCAGCTACTTCTTCACAATCTATCCCATGTATATTCATAGCGACTACAGCAGTCTTCTCATAAGTATCTTCAGGTCCGTAAAGCTCTATACCCGGTATTTCGGAAAGCCCTCTTTGGAGTTTTTCTGTAAGCCTGCGTTCATGCTCCTCTATCACATCTATACCAAGCTTTGAAATCACACGTACCGCTGCTCCCAATGCGATTATTCCGGGACTGTTTACTGTTCCCGCCTCATATCCTTCGGGAAAATCCACAGGCTGCTCGAGATCCTTTGATCTGCTCCCTGTTCCCCCATCCAGAAAAGGCGCCATATAAATGCCCTCCCTTACATACAAAAATCCTGTCCCCTGTGGTCCGAGAAGGCCTTTATGTCCCGGAGCCGCAAGAATATCTATGTGTTGTTTTTTTACATCTATATCCATATGACCTGCGCCCTGTGCTCCATCTACCATGAATAATATCCCATTCCTAAGAGCTAGTCTCCCTGTTTCTTCTACAGGCATTTTCGTCCCTGTAACATTGGAGGCTGCAGTCATCACTATTAATCTTGTCCTTGGCGTTATCTCCTTTTTTACATCATTCACAGACAGCCTTCCTGCCTTGTCACATTTTACTGTACTTACTTTTACGCCATTTTGTTTCAGGCTATGTAGCGGTCTGAGTACTGAATTATGCTCCATTGATGTTGTTATCACATGATCTCCCGGCAAAAGCACTCCTTTCAGTGCCATATTTATAGATTCCGTACAGTTCTTGGTAAAAACTATCCTTCCCGGATTCTCTATATTAAAAAGCCGCGCTACAGACAGACGAGTCTTAAAAATCTCCTGCGCTGTTCTTGCAGCCATAAAATGTCCCGCCCTTCCGGGATTGGCACAATAATTAACTGTTACATCCATAATTGTCTCCGATACTTCAGGGGGTTTCGGATATGATGTCGCCCCGTTATCCAGATAAATCATCTACATACCTCCGCAATAAAAAGAAAAAAATATAGGCTACGGTATCTATTCCATAACCTATATTAAGATATGCGCCTTTAATAACTTTTGTTCTGATCTAAACTTTCCAGTTGCGGTCCATGATCCTTGCAAGAAGTGATTTTTTCACTGTAATGGCTTCTTCGGGACACATTTCCTGACAGCAGTAACATTTTATACATCTGTCATAATTATACACAGCTGCAGGCTTCCCCTTCTTTGCCTTCTTCACATAAATAGCTTTACCTTCTACGGGGCATGCATTGACACATATGCCGCACCCTATACATCTCTCTGTTTTGACCACTGGCTTTTTTTCAAGCAGAGGTCTCAAAAATCTTATGGGCTTCAGCATTCCTCTGTATTCAGTGCTTCTCTGAACGTTAAACGACCTGTCGCCATATTCTTTGACAGCCTCCTCTATAGTCATCTGTCCATTTTCACTTATTATATTCAAGTTTTGCCATGAACCTACACCCTGCTCCATCCCGCTCACATTTGTGGGAACTAGTTCCGGTTTAAGATCTACAAGATAACAAAACACTGCATCCAATGCCACGGGATCCTGTGAAACCATTATAACATTCATAGCTTTAGGAGTTCCGGATTGAGGGCCATTTCCTTCCATAGCTACTATACCATCCATTATATGAAGCTTAGGTTTCACAAGATTATTGAGATCAGCTATCATCTTTGCGAAAACTTCTGCCGTAGCAAATCTGGCATGAGATGCTCCCTTATTTATTCCATACACACAGCCGAAAGTGTTTTTCACAGCTCCTGTGATACGTTCAAGCTGATGGGTCTTCATTTTACAGATATTAATTATTCCGTCAGCTTTTACAACTTCATCGCACAGTATAAATCTGTCGGCTGCTCTTCCTTTCGGAAAGTCCACCTGAATACCGCTTTCAAAATTCCCCAGAGGTATATCCATAGCATCAGCCGCCTCTTTTATTCCACATTCTTCTGCTACTTTTTCTACTTTTATCATAGGATTCCCCGGCGAATCACCATATTTCAGATTATTATATCCATTTTTTCGAAGAAGGCTTCCTACAGCTTTAAAGACTGCAGGGTGCGTGGTGCAGGCTTTATCGGGGGATGTCTTTGCAAGAAGGTTCGGTTTCATTATTATACGGCTTTCCCGGCTCAAAGCCTTCTCTCCGCTTGAAAGTATACTTTCAAGCCCTCCCAAAAGCTCAACTGCTCTAAAAACCGCCGCCTCTACACTTCGTTCCTCATACGTGTCACATCTTACGACAGCTACCTTCGAAGATACAGCGATTGTATTTTTTTCTGTTGCCATAATCATACTCCCATCAATCTGAAATAGGTACGGCGTCTCCTAAAAATGTAGGCTGGGGTTTGAATATCCATTTTACAAAATCCTTATCCCGTGCCATCACTTCCCTTACCTCACGTTTTTCCTGTCCCGAATATGTGTACTGATCAGAAGCCGCTCCCATCGCTTCTATCCCCATTCTCTTACATCCATACAAGGTCCGGTAGAGATGATAAGTCTGAGTCACTACAATCATACTGTCCACTTTGAAAATATAATTCGCTCTGTAGACAGATTCATATGTGGAAAACCCCGCATGATCAAGAAAAATATCTTCTTCTGCAACTCCCGCCTTCATAACATAGTTTTTCATAGCCTGGACCTCGTTATACACCATCTGCCCATTATCACCGGAAAGCAAAAGCTTAGGCGCTACGCCCTTATGATACAAGTCTATCGCTGTATCCAGCCTGTCTTCCAAAATAGAACTTGGAGTTCCATCTGCATTTACAGAAGCCCCAAGCACCAGTATACAGTCAGGCTCTATACTCTTCATCTTGCTGATTTCCTGATCTGTAGCAGTATCATCAGGCTGTTCGAACACTGCGGCTATATCAGACTGAGTGCTTTTGATCACGTAAAAATTCAGTCCTATGATAACGATAACTGAAATTATAATTATTTTTATCAATGTAAAAAGCACCCTTGACGGCATGCTCTTCTTTCTATCTTTTCTGCTCATAACTTTTTTATTATATACGGTTTTTATGTGATTTTAAAGAAATAAAATATTTTTTACATCTTTTTCAGCAGCTTCGCAATTATAATGCGAAATTATCTTTGTCATACGATTCCCGACTGCTGACTCACACAATTTTTTCCTTTCATGACTGTCAAAGAAACCATTTTGTTTATTTTCATAATTATTTTTTATTTTTATTGTTGATTATTAACAATTTTAGTGTTATATTATTGTTGAATTATTGGACTTTCCAATATTTTTATTGTAAAATAGAAAACATAAAGAACAGCTAATTAAAAATTTTTTATATATAAAAGGAGAATGTCATGAAATACGATTTTACAATTACGAAAAATCCCAATCCAAAAACAAAACCTGATCCCAATACTCTGAGATTCGGTACTAAATTTACCGATCACATGTTTATCATGGAATATGAAGACGGCAAAGGCTGGCACGACGGAAGGATCGTTCCTTACGGCCCTCTTTGTCTGGATCCTGCCGCTGTTGTATTCCATTATGCTCAGGAAATGTTTGAAGGGCTCAAGGCTTACAAGACTCCTGCCGGCAAAGTTCAGCTTTTCAGACCCGACATGAACGCCAAGAGAACCAACAAAACCAATGACAGACTCTGTATTCCTCAGATAGACGAAGATCTTTATGTGGAAGCTATAAAAGCTCTTGTAAAAGTTGATGCTGACTGGATACCACAAAAAGAAGGCACCGCTCTTTATATAAGGCCCTTTATCATTGCTGACGAAGCCTTCCTTGGAGTTCGCCGCTCAAAGCACTACAAGTTCATCATAATTTTGAGTCCCGTAGGCCCTTACTATGAAGGCGGTCTGACTCCTACCAAAATTTATGTAGAGGATAAATATGTAAGAGCTACAGATGGAGGCACAGGTGAAGCAAAATGCGGAGGAAACTACGCTGCCAGTCTGAAAGCCCAGGAAGAAGCCCACGAAAAAGGCTATGAACAGATATTATGGCTGGACGGAGTGGAGAGAAAATATGTAGAAGAGATCGGTACGTCAAACGCCTTTTTCATGATCGGCGACGAAATAATAACAGCGCCTCTTGACGGAACAATCCTCCCGGGGATAACAAGAAACTCCGTTATCGCTCTTTTGAAGAAAAAAGGAATAAAAGTATCCGAAAGAAAACTGGCTATCGACGAAGTAGTAGATGCTTATAAAAACGGACAGTTCAAGGAGATGTTCGCATCCGGTACTGCTGCTGTTATTTCTCCTGTAGGAGAGCTTTGTTACAAGGGTGATTCCATGATAATCAACGGCGGAGGAATCGGGCCTGTGGCTCAGGAACTCTATGATACGCTTTACGGGATCCAGACAGGAACAGTAAAAGACGATATGGACTGGACAGTAGAAGTTAAATAAACACATCACAAAATCAGCTGCCTGTATTGTATCGGTATAGGCAGCTTTTTTAATGCAATATATCAAGCTTTTTGTTTCAGCATTGACTTTATCTAATGCTTAGGTTATAGTACATGCTTAATATCATATCCCAGATAAATTTTGAAGAAATAAACGGAGAGCATAAATGAAAAAATACAACAATACTTTTCTCGAGGGGCCCATCCTCTCTTCTCTTCTCAAATTCTCACTGCCTGTTCTTCTTGCCTTGATCCTCCAGTCCCTTTACGGAGCTGTGGATTTATGGGCAGTAGGCGTTTTCTGCAGTCCTGCCGACGTATCCGCAGTCTCCACAGGAAGTCAGACAATGCTGATCGTCACAGGAATAATAACCGGCCTCTCAATGGGTACCACTGTATTGTTAGGCCAGACTATAGGAAAGAAAGATTTCTGCATTTCAGCTAAAGTAATTTCTGCCAGCATATGGATATTCGCAACCCTTGGTATTTTTCTGAGCATAATAATGCTCTTCGCAGCCCCTTCTATTGCGATACTAATGAATGCCCCTGCAGAAGCGCTGGAAAAGACCATCCATTATATACAGATCTGCGGCGCAGGCAGTATTTTCATCGTCGCTTACAATGTGATAAGCGCTGTTTTCAGAGGAATGGGAAATTCGAAAGCGCCGCTTCTCTTTGTTGCCATAGCCTGTGCAGCAAATATTTTGGGTGATATTATTCTTGTAAATATATTTAATATGGGTACAGAAGGAGTTGCTATTGCTACTATCGCTGCGCAGGCTATCAGTGTTTTATCTTCCATGATACTGATTAAACGGACAGGGCTTCCTTTTCCCTTCACTAAAGAAGACTTATATTTTGACAGATCCACAGCATCTGCTATCATAAAGCTCGGCTCCCCCATTGCTCTTCAGGATATGTGTAATGAGACATCTTATCTAATCCTCATAGGTTTCGTAAATACTCTGGGTGTTACTGCTTCTGCCGGTGTAGGCATAGCTGAGAAACTGGTAATGTTCATGCTTCTGATACCTATGTCTTATATGCAGTCAATCTCTGCTTTCACAGCTCAGAACATTGGAGCAGGTCAATACCTAAGAGCAAGAAAAGCAATGTGGACAGGTATGATGACTGCTGTCTTTTTAGGAGGAGTTATGTCTTTTATTTCCTTTTTTCACGGAGATTTGCTTTCAGCAATATTTATAAGGGATTCCGAAGTTATCGCTGCCTCATCCGAGTTTTTGAAAGCCACATCTATAGAATGCTTCATTCTATCTGCCGCTTATTGCTTTACCGGATATTTCAACGGCATGAGCAAAACTGCTTTTGTCATGGCCCAAGGGCTTTGCGCTATTTTTCTGGTGAAAATACCTTACGCCTGGTTCGCCAGTAACAAAGCCCACCCGCAGCTTTTCCAGATAGGTCTATCCACTGTTTTTGCCGCCCTGTTTACTCTTCTCGTATGCTTGCTGTATTATATCCACAGACAGCGAAGACACCATACAAGCGAGAAAACAAAAGCTATCTCTTTCTAAGCATAGCAGCTATACCGCAGACGGCTGCAAAGAATACTCCGGCACACGGCCAGATAATCCAGCTTATATCCCACCTGCCTGTAAGAAAGCTGACGCCCAGATAAACAGCCGTAACAGTACACCAATATACTTTTGACAAATTATCATTGCGTTTTTTTTCAATCTTTTTTTCAGGAGAATAATCCCCTTCACCAAGAAGTTTCTCATATCCTTCATGTATCGTCCCTGCCCACACAAGAAAAAATACACCTATAGCCACCATCATAAGAAGAACAGCCGTACAATAAAAATACATGCTGTCAGAGGCATGAAACATGACCGCTGCAAACAGAGGTACCGCACATACGATACATAACATAACCCCTACGGTTATGAACCGCTTATAATCAGGCTCAAAATCATTCTGCTTTTTTCTCACAGCCTCTTCAGTTCTCTCTGTCAACGCTAAAGGCTGCGTCTGGATATATTCAAACTTTTCCAGTTTAAGGCCCCATGTTATGAAAACACTTGCAGCTGCCGCTATGATAAGAAGCAGAGCAATCACTCCCGCTGCAGCTGCAGAATCTTCATGCATAGTGAGTCGGCTGCTTTTCACCAATCCCATGAGAATCAACAGTATTACAGGAGAAAAAATACAGGCGGAAACACCTGCCGCGATCTTCTTTGACGCATTTTCCACCAGCTGGATATAAGCATTTGCCTCTTCTTCTGTAATTTCTTTTATGAAATACTGCTGATGTTCCTCATATAAAACGGAAGTGAGGCTTCCTTCATATAGATCTTTTTGCTCATTTTCATCTTTAAGAAGAAAATCTGTACTCACACCGAAAATTTCGCTTATTCTTATTATCTTATCCAGATCCGGAACAGATGCTGCACTCTCCCATTTTGATACAGACTGGCGAGAAACATCCAGCCTTGACGCCAGTTCCTCCTGAGACCATCCCCTTTGCTTTCTTAAATCCATAATCTTTTCCGATAACATTCCATTTGCCTCCTGGTAATTGGTTCTTTACTTCACAATAATGTCTCTTCCTGCTTAAGCTAATGGTATGATAGCAAAAAAGCCTGTTGCGTACAACCAAGGTCACTTTGAAATATGTCAACTGGCGGTTGCATCACAGCTGCCTTGGCCATTTTACACAATTTACTTCTTATCCTGCCATAAAAAACCGGCCTCCGAATCATCAGAATTCCTATCTGATACTTCAAGGCCGGTTCATTATTCATTGTCTTTATATAAATTACAGCTTCCTTAAAAGATCCACTATCTCAAGTTTTTCTGCATCGGTGTCAGCTGCATCTTTGATAATTCTTGCCGGCACGCCTGCTACGACAACACCTTCGGGAACATCATCCACGACTACAGCTCCTGCAGCAACTACAGCTCCCTTTCCTATACGGCAGCCTTCAAGTACAACAGCATTGGCGCCAATCACCACATCATCTTCCACTACAACGGGCTGAGCACTCGGGGGCTCGATAACTCCTGCTAAAACAGTACCTGCCCCAATATGACAGTTCTTTCCCACTGTAGCCCTTCCGCCGAGAACTGCACCCATATCAATCATACTGCCTTCACCGATGACTGCTCCGATATTAATTATAGCTCCCATCATTATTACTGCATTATCACCAATTTCAACTTTATCTCTGATAAACGCACCCGGCTCTATTCTCGCTTTGATATTTTTCATATCCAAAAGAGGTATAGCCGAATTCCTGCAGTCATTTTCTATGACATAGTCTTCTATTTTTTCTCTGTTTTCATCCAGGATTCCCTTCACCTGTTTCCAGTCTCCGAACACAATCTTATCTCCACATCCGAATACCTTGCAGCCCTGAAAATCCACAGGACTTTTTTCTTTTACATAAACTTTAACCGGAGTTTTTTTCTCCGCATTTCCTATAAACTCTATTATTTCTCTTGCTTCCATCTTTGGTATGTTCTCCTCCTCTTTTGTTTTACATCCGAAAATTTTTATTTCTGCAAGCCGAACAGTACGTCTTCCATATTATAAAGTCCCGCCTGAGCTGAAGCTGCAAATTCAGCGGCCTTCAACGCTCCTGCAGCAAAAATTTTCTTGGAACCTGCAGTATGCTTTATCTCCAGTATCTCGTCATTTCCCGCATATATAACAGTATGCTCTCCTGCTATGGTGCCGCCTCTTACTGCATGCACACCGATTTCTTTGCCGCGTTTTCTATTGCCGTCTCTTCCGAAAACATGTTCATAATCATTTTCCTCATCAGCCGCAGCCAAAAGCATCTTGGCAGTTCCGCTCGGCGCATCAAGCTTTTTGTTGTGATGCTTTTCTATTATCTCTATATCAAAAGAATCCTCCAAAATAGGAGTTATCTCTGATATCACTCTCTTCATAACGTTAATTCCCAGTGAATAATTAGCAGAAAACACTACCGGAACCGATTCGGCAAGTTTTTCAATCTGCTTAATCTGCTGTTCTTCATAACCTGTAGTGGCAATCACAGCAGGACAGCTGTGATTCCTGCAATATCCATCCAGCATCTCCAGATTGGCAGGATTGCTGAAATCTATGATAACATCGATCTCCTTCAGTTCATCAGGAGTCTGTCCTTTCAAAGGTTCTATAACTCCTGCCAGTTCAAAGCCTTCCTTTTCTTCAGTCATCTGAGCAAGCACATTTCCCATTGCGCCGCCGCCTAAAATAGCTACTTTCATATTATTATTCCCTTTCATTGATTTTTTAAAACAAAGCCAATTTTTCCATTTCAGTCCTTAAAACAGCCTTCGTATTATCGGCCATAGGACATAGAGGCATTCTGTATCCTCCCACATTGAGACCGGCCATATTCATGGCTTCTTTTATAGGAATAGGATTAGTCTCAATAAACAGAGCATTGATAAAATCAAGATATTTTATCTGCATATCCCTTGCTTTTCTGACATCCCCGTCGAGATATGCTCTCACCATTTCATGAGTCTGTCGGGGCAGTATATTAGCCAGTACGGAAATCACGCCCATGCCTCCCACAGATAAGATCGGCACATTTATGTCATCATTTCCCGAGTACATATTGAAGCCGTCGCCTATGAGCTTCGCGAATCTGCTTGCCAGCGCCATGTCTCCGCTGGCCTCCTTTACACCTACTATATTCTTATGTCTGCTGATTTCTTCCATTACTTCATACGGAATATTTATGCCTGTTCTTCCCGGAATATTGTAGATAAGTATAGATGTTTCCACAGAATCCGCAATCTGAATAAAGTGTTTTACAAGACCTGATTTACTGGTCTTATTGTAATACGGGGAAATCACCAACAGAGCATCAGCTCCCATTTTTTCATATTTTAAACTTTTCTCTATGGATTTTTGAGTATTATTCGAACCGCTACCGGCAATAACAGGAACCCTTCCTTTTGCCCTGTCAAGAACAACCCTCAAAATCTCTTCCTCCTCATCGGCTGTCAGAGTCGGTGTTTCCGCCGTGGTTCCAAGTACCAAAATCCCGTCGGTTTTCTGATCCACATGCCAGTCTACCAAATCGCCCAATCTGTTGTAATCAATGCTTCCGTCTTCCTTAAAAGGAGTGATCAGAGCCACTATAGATCCTTGCAACATTTGTGTGTCTCCTTTCTGTCGCTGACTGCGATTGCACAGCATAAAGTTTACATATATTACTATATTTTTATCCGGCTCAGTAAAACTTCCCATCCAATATTCTGACAGAAGGGCCTTCCATATACACATTGCCATCCTCAGCTATGCTTATACTCAGCTTTCCCAATTTAAGGAGAACATCCGCCTGCTTTCCGCATCGTCCCTGCATATTGGCAACCAACACAGAAGCACATGCGCCGGTTCCACACGCCAAAGTCATCCCAACGCCGCGCTCATATGTCTTCACTTCCAACGTCTCATGATCCACCACTTTTACAAAATTCACATTTGTTTTTTCTTTAAATACAGGATGGTTGCAGATCTCCTCCCCAAGTTTGGGAATATCCGCCGATTCAAGATTATCCATAAACACCACTGTATGAATAGTCCCCATAAATAAACTGTTTATCTCTATATCTGTTCCATCGTCCAGCGTAAGATTTCTGAGAAGATAGTTTTCTCCTTTAAAATCCACTTTTATATCATCAGAAGAAAAGAGAGGTTTTCCCATATTTATCTTAACCCTGAAAGGCTCCCGGCAAGTCACTTCCACTACCATATCCCCGGCCAACGTCTTAACAGAATATGAATCCTCCGTCGCAATACCCTCTCTCTTGCAAAAATGAGCAAAACACCTTATACCATTGCCGCACATCGGTGCCCTGCTGCCGTCACAGTTAAAGAAAACCATTTCCAGAGCAGGATCTTGCCTTACAACTATCATTCCGTCAGCACCTGCGCCTGTACTGATATCACACATCCTCACCGCCAATTCCGGATAATCGGAGGGTCTGATATGTCTCGAAAGCTCACGTTCCTTTATTATCACAAAATTGTTTCCGCAGCCGTGATATTTTGAAAATAAAATCATTAACTTACCTGACCTTTTCTGTTATCTTATTTAAATCCTATCATTAAATCACTTTAAGAGCAACTTCCGAAAATCCTCATACTTCCAATCTGTATTGATCTTCATAAGTTTCCCGTTTTATTATCAGTCTGGCCTTCCCGTCTCTGGCAAAAACCACTGCCGGCCGGCCCAGCCTGTTGTAATTGCTCGCCATGGAATACCCATACGCTCCTGTAGAATAAATTGTCAATAAATCGCCTGTTTCCGCCTCAGGAAGCATTATATCCGCAATCAATATATCTCCCGACTCGCAGTTTTTACCTGCTATACAATATGAAATCTGAGGCTCTTTTGAAAACTTTTCCGGAAGCACACACGTATATTCTGCATCATACAGCGCATGACGGATATTATCACTCATACCTCCGTCCACAAAAATATAATTCTTATCTCCGCTTTTTTTCATATCTCCTATTGTATAAATAGTATATCCTGCCTCTCCCACCATAGCTCTTCCGGGCTCAGTTATAAGCTTGGAGATAGTCACACCGCTTTTTTTCAGAGCTTCCTCTGCATATCTGACGAGGTTGGCGCACATCTGTCCAAGAGGAACGGGATCATCTTCTGCTACATATTTTATACCGAATCCCCCACCTATGCTCAGCTCCAAATTATCAAGACCTTTCGATCTCTTCATCTCCGCAAGAAATTCTATCATAGTACCAAGAGCTTTTTCAAAAGATTCTGCATCTATTATCTGAGATCCTATATGGCTGTGAAATCCCGCCAGCCTTATATACGGGCTCTCTTTCAGAGTGTCTATTACATTATAGATATGTTCTTTGTTTTCTATATATATCCCAAACTTTGAATCCGGCTTAGAAGTCATTATGTATTCATGTGTATGCGCTGATATACCCGGATTTATTCTCAGCAGAACTTTAGTACTTCTCTTCCTCTTCTCTGCCAGCCCAACAAGACGGTTACATTCCATCACATTGTCTATAACAAAATATCCGATCCCGGCATCAAGTGCCATTTCTATCTCCTGATCGCTCTTATTATTGCCGTGAAAATAGACTTTATCCATACCTACGCCAGCCTTCATAGCACAATACAGCTCTCCACCGCTGACTACGTCAAAACCTATCCCCTGCGCCGCCAGAAGTTTGAACAGCGCCACTGAAGAAAAGGCCTTGGAAGCATACACCACCTCAGTATCAAATTTGTCTGAAGAAAAATTTAAGACTGCATCATCTGCCTGCTTCATTATCTTTGCTTCATCGTAAACATAAAGAGGAGTACCGAATTCATCTGCAAGACTTCGGCAGTCTACTCCTCCAATCCGTAAAGTTTCCATATATTATTTCTCC
This sequence comes from Lentihominibacter sp., assembly GCF_046951855.1. Taxonomy (NCBI): domain Bacteria; kingdom Bacillati; phylum Bacillota; class Clostridia; order Peptostreptococcales; family Anaerovoracaceae; genus Lentihominibacter; species Lentihominibacter sp. The sequence continues at coordinate 32,904 of NZ_JBKTXS010000015.1, forward strand.
TGTTGTTTTAAATTTATAGTCCGGTTGCTGCCTGACATCTCTGCATCAAAAACTGCCTGCTGACCTAAAGTTTAAGATACTTTAGACCGCTTTATGCCTGCTTTACAGTCTGTTTTTCGGCATCCCAAAAGACAGATACTTTCAGCTAAGCTCTCCTGTATGATAAAAAGCCAGCAGGGGCATACCTTACTGACTCGCAGAACCAAGATCATATAAGGATAGCACAACTGCCGTGACCATAACGTCTAAGCAGACAGTCATATGGCTATTAGCCATATGCCCACCGGAACCTCACGCCTGAAACACCGGTTCGGCGGAGTCGCCTCCGAGTAAGTCACTGCCTGCCGGCTACTCATCTCTTCATCTGGTCCGCACCTCTATCAACTATTATTTCTGTAAGTATACTAAATATTAAGCTATTATGCAAGGCGCTTTTATTGATATTCAGCGATATCATAAATAACCGCTCTCGTTTTAACTTTAATAAAACGCTATCTATGAAAACATTTACCTTTTTACAGAATTTTAAATTCCCTTATACAAAGCATTGATTCTATTCTAAAATATATTTTGCTGTATTTCGCAAAAATAACAGTATGATAAAAACAGACCCGGAATAAATCCGAGTCTGCAAAAATATTACTGCAAGTATCAGTCTTTAGGTATAGGATCACATTTTTTTCCGACAATCAGGAACACAATTCCCAGTACAAGCATTATCCCGCCGCTCCATCTTGCAATATCTATCATGAGCCAGAAATTACTCATGATTCCGGAACCATACATATCAAGATAATATGCAGGTCCCCAACCTCCTTCATACCAAACGAGGAAGAAAGACCCGATCAGACAAACAGCGCCAAACAACAGGAAGAAAAATCCGAATCGTTCTATATCGCCTACAGCCAACTTAGTTTTAGGATTTATCGGATTGTTTTCAGGATCTTTCTTATACAATCCTCCATATATCCATTTACAAATAGGATAGAATACCACGGCCGCCAGAATAGCGATGAAGCCCAGCAGAAAATATTCAGTCCCGTTTACAAAGAAACTGATGACACCTATTATCAGCGGCCCCCCACAGATATATAAAGGCGCCAGTTTGCTCTTCACATAATAAAGATTCCCTCTCTTTTCTACAGGATATTCTTTTCTTATCTTAACATAAGCAAAAGCCAATCCTACATAAAGAACAAACAGTACCGGTGAAAGAATCGTAACCAGTATCTCAAAATTAAGGTTTACGAGAATCATGTTAACTACAGCTACGAGAACTATAGGAATTACAGGTACTCTTCTATTAGGTGACAGCTTGGAGAGGAACTTCGGTACAAGATTATCCTGACCCATAGGGATAAAAGATCTTGAAGCCGATGTTATAAGAGCATTGAATATGGAACATTGAGCTATCACAGCTGCTATCATAAACAGCGCACCTGCCCAAGGAGCTATATTTACCGAAAGCACTGATGAATAATCAAGGCTTACTCCCCATTCACTCCATGGACCTACAGATACGATACCTGCCAGTGTCGGGAGTATGTAGCTCGCAGTGATGATAACAATAGCAATCTTCATTCCTTTAGGAATGATCTGCGGATTTTCAACTTCGCCGCCCAAAAATGAGATAGCTACATATCCGCAGTACATCCATACACCTATAGCAAGACCTGTTCCCCAGCTGGAGAATGCATTATCCCCCTCAACCATAAACGGTGTGAAAGGATCGTTTTCCCAGTGTATGAGACCTACTACTGTTACCGCCGCAAAAGCAATCAGGATTATAATACAGAATATTGTACTTGCGATACTTACTTCCTCAAGGCCTCTCAGGTTTATAATCATAAACACAAGAATAAACACCGCTTTGAGAAGGAATGCCGTAACAGGTGTAAGCGGCACATACATGCCTATGTAATCAACAGCCAGAACTACATATGCAGGACCTGTAAGGAAATTTGCCAATCCCATCCAAAATCCCATGGAAAATCCCCAGAACTCTCCAAAAGCCATCTTTGACCATACATAAGGCCCGGCATCTACCGGAACAAGATTCGAAAGTTCCGAACAGTAAAGACCAATAGGCATCGCCCAGAGAATCGGGATCAGCACAAGAAGCAGCAATGTAAGCCCCGGTCCTGATGATGAAATCATAGACTCAATACCAAAAGCTCCGCCGGCACACGCACAGTAGATAAAGAAAACCATAGTCGACAGCGCAAAATGTTTCTTTTTCATACCGGGCGTGGCATCTGTCAATATCTGTCCACCCGTGTAATTAACTTTTGACATAATCTTTCTCCTTTCATAAAATAAAATAATAATGATAATTTCTCGCCTCCTTATATTAAGGAAGCATATATACAGCCAACTTGGCTTGTATTTTCTCTATGCACTTATGCACTATATGTAGTTACTCCATCCATAATAGTCTCACAGACTTTCACCTCATAAATCCTTTCCGGCGGTATATCAAGAATATTCTCTTCAAGAATAACAAAATCAGCGTATTTGCCTACTTCTATGGACCCTATCACATCTTCCATATGCATCTGATAGGCATTATTGATAGTAAACCCTTCAATGGCTTCCCTCACCGTAGTTACCTCATCCGCCGGCTCCAGTACCGGAGCATCCGGCTGGCCGTACATCTTCCTTGTAGCGCACATCTGTATACTCCTGAGCGGTTCCCTGCCATACTCATCAACAGGGAAATCACTGCCCAGCGCCATTTTTGCTCCTGAATCTATAAGACTTCTCATACGAAAAGTCTCATTATTTATATGACCGAGAACTTTATCCATAAGAGGGTTTCCATACATCCATACACCTGTCGAATTTGCGATTATATTATATTTCCCAAACAACGGAATATCCTCAGGAGCAATATACTGAGAATGTGAACAAGTTATTCTGCAGTCATCATATCCCGCCTGACGGATAGCTTTCGCCATAGCTATTACTGACTTAGCCGCTACATCTCCGATGGCATGCATATTTACATCCAGTCCGGCCTTTGCCGCTTTCAGTCCGGCCTTTGCCGCCTGTTCTTCGTTCATAAGAGGCTTCACAACAGATCCATCCTCAGGATAAGGTTCGCTTATGGCAGCCGACCTGCTTTCCATCGTTCCGTCATTTATAATCTTCAAAAAATTCATTCTGAATCTGTCATCATTATACTTTTCACGAGCCTTTATAAGAGCTTCAATCCGCAAATCCACCAGATTCTGATCCTCAACATGACATGTACAGCCTACGAATCTCTGAAGATATCTTCCGCTGCTCCTTACAGCATCCAGCGCCTCATAATACTGTTTTTCCAGATAAGCATACATACCCATATCAGCGGTCCCTGTAACGCCCATAGACGCATAATCGGCTGAATTTTCCGCCATTATATTCACAACGCTTTCTGCATCGAAAAAGTCGATCTTAGTCATAATCATGGCTTGGGATCGTCCTTCTACCACATGTCCGGCAGGATTTCCTTCTTCATCTCTTGAAAAATAATGAAGTCCCGGAAGAGGATCCGGAGTATCTGAAGTAATTCCTGCCTCTTCAAAACATTTGCTGTTTGCCCATGCTTCATGACCTCCGCTTCCTAAAAAAAACATCGGTTTATCCGGGCATATATTATCCAGAAGCTCTTTTCGAGGCCCCTTTTCATCAAAAAGCCATTCGGCATATCCCAGCCCAAAATACGAACTGCTCTCAGGATGCTCCTCTACGTATCTTTTTATCTGCATGAGACATTCATCGAGAGTCCAGTCTATATCGAATACAATCTGAGACAGAACATGCGCCGCCATAACGGGATGGCAGTGACCATCTATAAACCCGGGCAGCATCATCTTTGTCCCAAGATCGCGGATTTCGGTTTTATCATCGCAAAATGCGTCAGCTCCGGCTCTGTCTCCTACATAGATAATCTTGTTTCCCTGGACTGCAACCGCTTCTGCCCATTCCTGCTCTTTGTCCACTGTGAATATATAGCCGTTTACATACAGTTTGTCTGCCTTCATTATGCCCTCCTTTTTGCGAATATTTAATCAGCATTAATTTTTAAAAAATTTTAACTTTTTAAAAATTATAATACCTCTTGTAGGGGCTAAGTCAAGATGTTTTTTAAATATTCTTAAAAAAATTAATATTTCTAAACTCTTTTAAGCTCTATTACTTTTGTTGCCACATTTTCGCAAAATGAAATATCATGTTCCACAAAAACCATTGTGGGTCTGCAACGTATAAGCACATTTTCTATCTGCATACGAGATATGATATCTATAAAATTCAGCGGCTCATCCCAAATATAAATATGGGCTTTTTCACAGAGACTTCCAGCTATGGAAACCTTTTTCTTCTGCCCTTGACTGAACTGACTGATGTCTTTGTAAAACTGTGCTCTTTCCATCCCCATTTTTATCAGAACAGACTTAAAGATACTCTCGTTTATCCCGAGATTCTCTGCATATTCGCTCAAAGATCCCTTTAAATGCGAAGTATCCTGAGGAACATAGGAAATTTTCAGTCCTCGGGCCTTGTATACATCACCGGTGTAGGTAATGCCCCCACCGTTTATCAACCTGAGCAGACTTGATTTTCCGCTGCCATTTCTTCCTCTGACAGATAGTCGCTCTCCCTGTCTCAAAGACAAATTTACATCGCCGCATACTGTTTTCTCTCCATAAAGTAATGAAACATTATTCAGCTCTATAAGTCTGCTGCTGCTATTAATAAGCGTTGAAACAGACAGAACTTCAGTCCTCTCGATATTATGAAGAAGCTTTGACTTTTCTTCGGCAGCTTTCTGCCGTCTCATTTCTGCAGACTTCGATCGCTTCATCATTTTAGCGGACCTATGCCCCACATACCCTCTGTCAGCCTTAAGACCTGCATTCTTCGTGCCATATTTACTCTTTTCAATTTTATCTGACCACACAGCAGTTTTCTTAGCCGATGAAGAAAGCCGTTGAATATCCTTTTCCAACCTATGATTTTCATTGAGTTCCATCTGATCCTGCCTGCATTTATTTTCATACCATGATGAAAAGTTTCCTTTCTGTATCTGAATATCCGCTTTATTTACAGAAATAATATGATCCACACACATATCCAGAAGTGTTCTGTCATGAGAAACAACAATAAAGCCTTTCTTTTTACAAAGATATTCTCCTACTATTTTTCGGGCTTCCGAATCAAGATGATTGGTAGGCTCATCTATCAACATAAAATTATTCTGTTTCAAAAATAAAGCCGCAAGAAGAGCCTTGGTCTGTTCTCCGCCTGACAGCGACGAAAAAGAGCGATACATCACTTCTTCATCAATCTTCAGCAGTGCAAATTCTCTGTACAGCTCCCAGTCCATACACTCAGGGGCAATCTCTCTTAAAACATCTATGGTATATTTATCTTTATCATCCACATCATAAGGGAAATAATCAAAACAGACACTGCTTTTTATCACTCCTTTGTACTCGTACCGTCCCCGAAGAAGATTCAGAAATGTTGTTTTTCCTCGGCCATTTCTTCCGATAAGCCCCAGTTTCCAGTCTGTGTCAATTTGAAAATCCACATCCTCAAAGATCAGATCAAAACTGCCGTCATAAGAAAAAGTCAGGCCTGCTACATTTATCAAACTCATAAATATTCCTCCTTATTCACACAAAAAAAAAAGAGCTACAAGAAAGTAGTTTCTCATAGCTCAAAACAGCTCAAAATTCAATTTATTTTATTGACCCGAGTATTAAGTACAAAATCTGCTGATACACCTATCATATCCGGCAGCAGATTTTATCACATTCCGTCAACACCGCAAACCGATATCTCCCATGTTATAAAAAGCTTTGCTAACTTTCATGCAAACTGCAGACAATACCGCAAAAACGATATGACTGCTCATATATAAATTATTTGCAAGAAAAGTTATACATCCTTTCACCTCATTCTCAGATTTGTTTAATATTATATCAAATAGCTGTATCAAAATCAACTTCAGAATCCATTAGATTACTTAGCCAGCCTGTAAAGAGCTTCTGCATAGATCTGAGCGGTCTTAAACAGCCAGTCTGAAGAAACAGATTCATCTTCTACATGAAACTGCAAAGGTTCACTCTGCAAAGCCATTCCATAAGGCACAAAGCCTTTCATTATTCTGGCATACGATCCGCTGCCGTTTGCATACGGCATAGAATCCATATCACCGGTTTCTTCTCTGTATACTTCTATCAGAGTTCTTGCAGGTTCACTTTCGGGATCTGTATAAAAGCCCTCTATGAAATGTGTCACCTCCATAGACATGCCTGTGCCTGTTATGGATTTTTTTATCCTATCAGACATTTCTTCTATCCCCAGCGAAAGAGGCAGTCTCGCATTAGACGAAACAGACAAAATTCCATCTTCATAATCTATGAGCGCCACATTATTAGTAGTCACCCCAGTCTCATCCCGCACACAAATACCAAGCCCCTCTCCGGTGACATCCCGACACAGAAGCTCCGGTAATTTACCGATAGTGCGGCAGATATCATGAGGCTCAAAGCTTTGACTTGCTATGTTCTCTATTAGCTTAGCTATGGCGTTTTCTCCCTGCCATGGAGTTGACGCATGAGCCGAGACTCCGTTCTCTCTTATGGTTTGAATTATATTGCCATCTTCGTCTGCAAACACAGCTTCTGCCCAAGTCGGAACCACATTCAGCGCATCTCCGCCTTTTATACTTTTAAGAATCCGTCTTTTCCCTACTGATTTCACCGCTTCTCCATCTATAGAAGATTTTGCTGTAAGTTTTGTGTTGACGAAATGTTTTTCGGAAAAGCATATAGGAAAATACGAATCAGGAACGATACCACAGGATGGAATACGTTCAGCGTTCTCCAGATAATGACGCAGACACGGGAAGCTGCCGCCTTCCTCGTTAGTCCCGATTATCTGAATTATATTCCGGCTGAGAGGAAGGCCGCTCTCCTTTATGGCGAGAGCAGCATAAAAGGCTGCTATAGTAGGCCCTTTATCGTCTACCGCTCCGCGTCCATATATCCTTCCTTCATGTATTTGCCCGCCGTACGGATGATATGTCCAGTTTCCGCCTGCCGGAACAACGTCAACGTGACCTATAGTTCCGACCGCATCGTCTTTGTCATCTCCGAATTCCAGTTCGCATACCATATTATCATAATTGACAGACCTGAATCCCTTAGACTTACCAAGTTCTATCATAAATTCCATGGCTTTTTTCGGACCTTCTCCGAAAGGAGCTTCCTCTGAACAGTCCTCAGGATTTTCTTCTGTAACAGATTTTATTCTTATAAACTCCTGAAGCTTTTCCGTCATCTCATCTTTGTAATCCTTTAATATGTTTTTTAATTTTTCGTTCATATTTAATTATCCTTATATACGGTTTTACCATCCATCACTGTTTCACAAATCTTTACCTTATGTATCTCTGATACAGGGATATCAAACAGATTCTTTTCCAGAATCACCAGATCTGCATATTTCCCCGGCTGTATAGATCCAAGTTTATGATCCATATGCATTTGATAAGCGTTATTTATCGTATAACTCTTTATACCGTCTTTAACAGAAAGTTTTTCTTCATAAGGTTTGAGCACAGGAAGTTCCGGATGATCAAAAAGCTGCCTGCTACATCCCATTTCTATTCCTTTAAGTGGCTCTCTGCCAAACTCGTCTACAGGAAAATCCGAACCCTGACCCATACGGCATCCTCCCGCTATCATTGTCTTAAGCCGAAACGTATGATTCTGTCTGTCTCCAATGACTTTCTCCATATCAGGATTTCCGTAATGCCAGACACATGTAGTATTGGCAACCACATTATATTTACCAAATAGCGACAATTCTTCATCCTTCACATAATCACAATGAGAGTTCACTATACGGCAGTCATTATATCCGGCATCTCTCACAGCCCGAGCCATAGCCAGCGTACCGCTTATAGCTTCATCTCCTATACCGTGAACATTGATATCCAAACCTTCTTTCGCCGCTTCAACACCTAATCTGGCTATTTCCTGCCTGTCAAAAAGAGGATATACCATCGATCCATCTTCATCATAAGGCTGGCTTAAAGCCGCAGATCTGGTTTCAAGTGTACCATCGTTTATTATTTTCAGAAAATGTATTTTGAATTTATCGGAATCATATTTTTTCCTATACTCTCTCAATCTCGGCATGACGATATCTACATCTTCTTTCTCGGCTACCATACGGCCGCATCCAAAGAATCTCTGTTTATAAGTTCCCTTTTCAATCATTTCAGGAATTTTTCCAAAATAAACTTTAAGACCAAATTCAGGCGATCCCATATCACAAGTAGACGTAACCCCCATCGAAGCATAGCCATCAGAATTTTCTTTTATAACTCCTTCTATTTTCCTGTCATCAAAAAAATCCACTTTATCCATTATCATGCTTTGTGTGGAGATTTCCAGCAAATGCCCCGTAGGATTCCCTTGAGCATCTCTGTGAAAATAATGAAAACCCGGTATCGGATCAGGAGTCTCTTTTGTTATGCCGGCGATCTCAAGAGCTTTTGTATTGACCCAAGCTTCATGAGCGCTGCTTCCCAATATCATCATAGGTTTATCAGCACAAATATCATCCAGCAGCTCTTTTTTAGGTCCGGTTTCATCAAATATCCATTCTGCATATCCTATTCCAAAATATGTCTGATTGTCCGGATTCTCTCTGACAAATCTGCGTATTTCCTCAAGGCATTCTTCAATGCTCCATTCCACCTGAAGATATACTCCGCAGAGATAATGAGCCGCCATCACAGGATGGCAATGACCGTCGATAAATCCCGGCAGCATCATCTTGCCATTCAGATCACATATCTCTGTATTTTCTGCACGAAAGATCTGTACGCCGGCATTGTCACCAACATAAATTATTTCATTACCTCTGATGGCCACAGCCTCAGCCCAATCATCATTTTCATTAACAGTAAAAATATTACCGTTTATATAAATTTTATCAGCTTTCATAGAATCCTCCTTCTTCATATAATATATTACAGGCTTAATAGGTTTTAAACAGAATTTTTATTTATTATATTATCCTGCCCTCAGGTATGGTCAAGCCGTATTTTATAATTATTTTAACTGCAAAATTGCCGAATCCCCTCATATTATTCCGGATTCGGCAATTTTCAACGGCAGCATTGCAGTTATTTGAACATGTCTGTTACTGTCTTCATTGCCGCCATCTCCTGATCACTGTATGTCTTCACATAAGGCAGCAGTTTGTTAAGCTGGTCTTTATAGGTCTTTATCGCACCTTCATAATCAATATCAGCATTCTCATCATCAGCCTGTCTTACTAAGTCATATGTGGTCTCGCCTACATAGCATACGGGAATCATTCTGTCAAGCGCCCAATACGCTTTGTTATCAGATAACTTTTCAGGATCATACTGAGCTATAATATCATCGCCGACTCTCTGGTCGAAAAGATAATAAGCATAATCTTTTTCTCCATTCAATGTCCATGCTATATCAAGAGCTCCGGATTCCTCATCTTCAGCATAAAGCTCCTCTTGCTCTAAAGCCGTTATCATTCCCTCCAGAGAAGAAATATTAGCATCAAGATTAGGATGTCCTGTATATACATCTACATCATCTGTTTTAGTACATTCTTCCTGTATGATTTTGAAAGCCTCCAGTGTTATTTTGTTGAGAGCTGCGCCTTCCTCTCTGAGCTCTTCTATGTCCTTATCAGATGCGTTCTCCTCTACGGCTTTCTCATATCTATCATTCAGATCTGCGATTTTATCATTATGATTTCCTGCCGCCTCTTTAAAATCTTTCAGAGAATCCATATATGCCGCTGTATCAACTCCGGCCTTGTTCGCTATCTCTTCATCAAAATTTTCCTCAAGATCACTGCATGCTGTCTGGATATCAAGCTCCAATGCCGGCATCTTATCAATATATATAGCGAAAGCCCCGTACCAGTTGAGATTTGTTTTCATGGTATCTTCATGCCATGTATCTTTATCATCTGAAGACGTATGATATCTCTGCTGCATGAATGTATCGTCTTCAAATCCGTTTATCAAATAAGGAACCCCATGCCATCTGTAAGACACACCATCCTCCATAACATTCACAGAACCTGCTTCCTCTGAAACTGTCACATCTCCCGAAGTCGCAACAAGACCTGATTCGCTTACCATCTTGTTTACCAATGTTCCAAACTCAGGCACACATGCTATATTAAGTTTGTTCTCCTCAACTTCAAATGCCGGCAGTTCACAGTTTAGAAGCGCCAATGTTTTTCCTGACCATCCCAGATCAGCTTCATGCATCATGCCCCATGCTCCGGTTGTATAATCGAACTGAGAATCTGTAACGCCCCATTCTTCTGCTCCGTGAGCCACTACTACAATATCGTTTTCAGGAGTATAATCAGAATCTATAAGCGCCTTTGCTACTGCAAAATCCAGAGCAACAGCAGCCGAATCATCCTGGAATCCATACCAATATTTATCATAATGGCCTGCAACAAGAATCTGTTGATCCGATGATTTTCCTTTTATCTTTCCCACAACATTATAAGTCGTTCCTGTTCCCTCTTCCATGACTGCATCAACCATCAATGTCGCGTTGCTGTTCCCATCTTTTATAGCCTTCTGTATATCTTCTGCCTGGTTAGGGCTTATTGCAACTACAGGCATAAGGTCAGCGCAGCAAACATCCTGTACATTTACAGTATCATCATTAAGCTCTCCGTATCCGCCGGTAGAATAAGTTACAATAGCAACCGCCCCGTTTACATAGGCCTGTCTTATATAATTATCTATCCATGCTTCATTCCACTGATCTACTCCGGCAAGCGCTATCTTTCCTGATACATCTTTACCTTCATAGTCAGCTTCAAAACCTGTTCCTACATCTACGATCTCCGCTGTTATCCCGTCGGCATCAGTACCGTTGCACTGATATGACGCAGGCATAAGATCTATATCAGTTCCCTCGATCGTCAGCTTTGAATCGTTGAACTGAAACTTGTCCACTGTAGTGGCAATTTTCTCTACATCTGTAAGCCCAATCTCTTTCATCTCTTTTTCAAGAAAATCAGCGGTCTTGTGTTCTGCATCAGAACCGGAAGTTCTCCATCCCAGTTCGTTGTCCCAGTATTCTTCATCATACGCCAGTGTTTCAGCCAGATCATATGCATACTCCATATCTATGCTGTCGATATAATTTTGTACATCAGCCTCTACAGACAAATCAGAGTCTACCTTATTGTCCGAGCCTCCACATGCCGTCATAGAAATAACCATTGTGAGTGAAGCTGCCAGACAAGTCAATCTCTTAAAGCCTCTTCTCATTATTTCACTCTCCCTTCAGTTAAATGAATTGAATTTTCTGATTAATCCAACTTTACATTAAATTAGCAAAAAAAGCAATGATCTACTGATATTTTGTTTTGTATACATTTATATCATCCCCTTCTCACTAAAAAAGAGGCTTTCCAAATATCCCGGAAAGCCTCAAGCTTCAATATTTTATTACTTTAAAATTTCTGTCACCTTATTCATACCGGCAACTTCTTTTTCAACAAATCCTACAAGCGCCTCCTTCATCTTTTCAGCCGCTGCCTCATAACCTGCAACAGAAGCACTGTAATCAGCCGTACCTTCTCCATAAAGCTGAGTCATCACGTTCTGTGTTGCATCGTATGTATCGATGAGTCTCGCAGACTTTCCATATCCCCATGTATCTGTTACAACATCGCAGTTTACAGATTCCAAAAGCTTATCATAAGAATACTTGCTGTATCCGAATGCAGTAAATTCTGTTCCTCCTCCAAGGCTCGCTATTGAAGCTAATGTACTGTCATCACCCTCATCGGTGACCTCCCCGGATTTAAGATCAGAGATAACTTTGTCATATCCCTCCAAAGTTGCCTGCGCAGTCATATGAAGCGTCATGTTAGTATCTGATCCAATCATGCCCATTAGTTCGTCTTCCATAGCCCTGAAAGCTTTCAGAGTAATTTTATTGAGCTGTGTTCCTTTAGCTGTAATATCTGAAAGTTCATCAGCACTTGCTTCATTTTTATAAGCTTCCTGATATTCTGCGTTGATATCCTGAGCTTTCTTAAGCTGAGCTTCGCCTGCAAGCCTTAATTGCTCAAGATTCTCTTTGTACTGTTCTATGAGTCCCTGCTGATCTTCAGTCAGGTATGCTTCTGTCCCTTCAATCTGTTCGCTCAGCATATCACATCTTGATGTTATATCAAGCTCAAGAGCCGGATTTGTATCAAGATATTCTGCCATACCGCCATAAAAAGCAATATTATACTCCATGAGTTCAGAAGAATATGTACTCATATCATCATACACTGTATGATATCTGTCCATCATCCAGTTTTTGCTGCTGCTTACTTCTCCCTCTACAGGCTCATCAAAATCAGGACTGTTGATTATAGCCGGAACCCCGTTTCGCTGATATGAGATACAATCACTCATCCCCATATTATGATCATTGGAAACAGTTACACCATCTTTATAATATGAAGAATTAAGCATATCCTCTTCAATAAACCCGTCCACAGCTGTATTTAATTCAAAACTTGTCTGAACAGTTCCTTCTGTCTGTCCGGATTCTATTGCCGGCATTTCAAAATTGATTAGGGCAAGAGTCGTTCCCTGCCATTCAGGATGTTTTTTAGTTATCTGCTGCCATGAACCTATCGCCCAGTCATCTGCCGCTCCCGATAGGCCCCACTCTTCAGCTGCATGAGCTACAAAATAAATATCATTTTTAGGCTCATATCCCGAATCAATCATTGCCTTAGCTATTCCGGCCGTTAAAGCCACAGCTGTACAGTCATCATTAACCCCGCCATGATACTTATCATAATGACCGCTGATAATTATCTGCTGCCCTGTGTTCTCCGTTCCCGGGAGTTTTCCTACCACATTATAGGCTTCCGTATCCGGCATTACGTCACAAGTCAGTTTAAAGTCAACGTCACCGAGAGTATCAGTCTTTTCTTTTTCCATCATCCCAAGTATCTTGCCTGCATCTTTAGGGGAGATACTGCCGCACGGGATCAGATCTTCTGCACATATATCCTGGACATTAATAGTATCACACGCGTCCTCATTATCTATGAGGTCATACATTCCATATCCCTGCTGATCTTCTTCATACTGATATGTAACGATAGCTGCTGCGCCATGATAAAAAGCTTCCGTATACGGCTGGTCTATCCAGTTCTCCGTCCACTGATTCACTGCTGCCAGCACAATCTTGCCTTCTGCATCTATCCCTTCATACTCTTCCTGAGTACCTGTACCGACATTTACTATCTCCATGGAAGACCAGTCCTTATCTATTGCAATTTTTCGGTCGCCTGTCTCTGCCTGACTCATATCTCTGATAGATACCGGATTCGCTTCCCCTTTAGTATTATGACTTCCTGTAGCCTGATAGGAAACCATATCGTCTATCTTGATGTCCCCTACAGTCATATAACTTTCACCGGTCTGCCATCCGTCAACAATAACTTCATCACGAGTCACATCAGAAAGACCTATCTTCTCAAACTCTTCCGCCAAATACTCTGATGCGGCAATCTCCGCCTCACTTCCTCCGCCTCTGTAATTGGTGTCCACATCGTTAAGCGCTTTATCATAAGCCAAGGTTTCTGTCATCTCCTTAGCATATCCTTCATCTACAGCTTTCTCAAGAGCTGCGATGTCATCAGATACCGCACTGTCAGAGCTGGCGCCACATCCTGTAAAAGACACCACGCTCAACACCACCAAGGTCGCAGTAACAGCGACCATGCCTTTTCCAAGCAATGTTTTTTTCATTATACACTCCTTCCGATTAAATTGAATTTTCAGATTAATCACAATTTAATCGTACAAAGAGTAAAAATCAATAGTCCACTATGGACTATTTTTCATTATCTATAAACATTATAAGGTCTGTTCTCGTTGAAATATCAAGTTTTTCAAATATATTATGCATATGGTTTTTCACAGTATATTTAGAAATACAAAGCTTCTGTGCAATCTCGGGATTAGTCATTTTATTGTAAGCCAACTCCATAACTTCACGCTCTCTTTCAGTTAGAAAATGTGTTTCAGCAATATAATCCAACCGTATATTTAGACAATCAGATTCATCATTAACATCCTCAGAAGCCTTAAACAAGGCAGAAAAATCTTCACTTAATATCAAAAGTATAGTCATTATGTTTATAATTAATATAAACAGTGATGTCGGATCAAAAACAGTTTGCATCATATATCCCAGATTCCCTGTAAGCATGGATATCACAAGAAACCCGTTCCACATTCCGTTAATGGTAAGCAGCGCCGAAATCCATATTATATAACGTCTGCATTTTTTCTGTATTATTTCAGGAAGAGTGAGTTTGAGATTAAAAAGATTCACCGTGGTAAGAATAATACTTATAGCTGCTTCAATAACAATAGCTCCCACACGCTCTATCTGCGTATCTGCGCTGTAATAATCACTCATAAGAAAGCCATATCCCGCTATAGCCAAAGCAGCACACACCACTATAAAAGCAAAAGACAGCTTTTCTGCCCGCATTGTCTTTTCACTGCCGGGCATACTCTTTTCTCTCAGATAAGCAGCCCAAAAATATACCTGCCCTATAAAAAGTCCAATGTCTGCAATTCTCAGAAATGCATTACTTCCATATCTGCCGTTCACAATCATATCGTAATCAAAATAAAAGTAAAGAAAATCTATCAATGCTGTGCAGACTGTAAAATTTCGTATAGCTCCAAGAAGAATCTTGTTTCCGGATGACCAATATTTTATCAGCAGCACTGCCAGAATAACCGCCAGTACTCCTGCAAAGCCGGCAAAGATATACATGAAAAAGAAGAAATCGTCAAACATTAAGAAAAAACTCCTCCCGTTATAACCAATAGGAAGTTATTATCATACAAAGGTCCTGCTATCACCGACTCTTTGAGATTTTCAACTATCGACTGGGCCATTCCCTCAGAAGCCAGTCCGGTGACAGGAATCAGCAGTGCCATAAAAATGAAAACCATAAGAAAACCCTCAAAAAAACCTACCATCAGCCCCATGAGCTTGTCCGTCGCACTTAAAATCGACGGATCCCTGCGCCTTGCTGCAGGCTTTATGAAAAATCTGACCAATAATTTTACAGCAAAGACAATCAGCAGAAAACTTATCACTGATATAACCACATTGGTAATCATCTCTGAGAAGATATCAACCGCCCCCGATGTGGCCGTTTTCAGCCCCCCGCTTATTATATCAGGAAGCCCCTCATGAATAGTGTCCGAAAAAGACATCGAACTTCTGATTTTCCCTGAAACCCCGTCAGATATCATATCTCCTGCAAAACCATCCCGCATGGCTCTCGATACAGGACCTGTAAGAAAAAACGCCGCAACTACAGCTCCTATCCAGCTGAAAGTACGCAGCAGCATATATATGAAACCTCTGAACAATCCCACTGACATCGGTACTATTAAAATTATTATTATTATAATGTCTAAAATCATAGCCTCTCCCCTCTTTTCATATATTACTAAAAAAACTATGAATAAACAAGGAGGACACAATGGATTTCACAAATATCACCAGAAAACCAATTATGCTGAAAGAGGAGAATAAACGATTCTCTTTTGATCAGGATAAAGAAATGCGAGGATATATCAAATTACAGACCGATGGAGATAAAGGCCTTATCGTTGTTACAGTAGATAATGTGAAGTTTTTCCCAAGAGGAGAATACTCATATAAACTCATTTTCACGGGTGTAAAAAAAGAAAAACGCCATTATCATATGATAGGCAACATATCACTATCAGCTTACGGCACGGGAGAAGGCAGCTTCCGTATAAATCTCAACGATCTGGACGGACAGGGCATGGCTCTTTGGGATTTCTCCACCGCTATTGTTGCGGCAATGTCCATGGTCAATTCCCGCGAAGCGCTCCACCCTGTCCTCAGCGGCGATCTTACGCTTTCAAAAGAAGAAACTTCCGCAAAAAACACCACACCTAAGGACTACAGCCCTTTTTACAATAAATTTGTTCTCGAAAACTGTATAGAGATCGCAAAAAAACAAGATAGTTTTGCCGACATAATTCCTTTCGATCAAGATATGACAAAGGCGACATGGAAAAAAATCACTGATTGCAGTCTTTTCCCTATGATATCTCCCGGATCAAACGCTCCCATGACAAAATACGGACACTTTCTGTACGGATGGCAGGATACCCATTACTTTCTCGGCATTCCCGGAAGATTCTTCCCGGAAGAACAGCCTGACGGAGGGAAATCCGGTTTCGTATTCTGGCAGCCTATACTTGGAATGGAAGCAGAAGCCCACGATGAAACTCTGTCTGTAGACGAACGAAGAAAGAAGATATATGGCTACTGGATTGCAGCCATAAACAGGTATAACGGTCACATAGAGGAACTCCCTATTTCCGCAGAAAACTCAAGTAAATAGTATCCTTTCATGTCCTCCCCATTGCCTTGCCCTAATAAAAGACAAACCAAAATATCCTTGATAGACAGGCCAAAATATGATACCATTGTAAGGTATATGAGAAAGTATATGCTTGAAGCTCTTGAGGAAGCAAAAAAAGCTGCCGATATGGGAGAAGTTCCCGTCGGTGCAGTAATAGTACGAGACGGTGAGATCATAGGCAGAGGTCACAACGAGACCGAAACAAGAAAGGATCCCACCGCACATGCAGAAATGGCAGCCATACGGCAGGCCGCCGAGCATTTACAGGGATGGCGTCTCATCGGTTGCACTATGTTCGTAACGGCAGAACCCTGCAGCATGTGTGCCGGAGCCATAGTATGGTCCCGAATCGAAAAACTTTACATAGGAACCATGGACCCAAAATCAGGCGCCTGCGGTTCAGTGTTCAATATTCCTCAGGAACGCAGACTCAATCATTTTACCGAAATAGAAACAGGTCTTATGCAGGAAGAATGCTCCGGCATAATGAAAGACTTTTTTAAACAATTAAGAAAAAGGAAAGCGGAGGAAAAACAGTAATGAAAAGAATAGGAGCTTTGATCTGCCTAATGATTATAACGATGGCTATGCTGGCCCCTGCAAGTTTTGCAGCAGGCGAGTCGGATACCGCCTCAGAAAAAGCAGGCTTTACCATCAAGTCATCGACTCCCGAAGACGGAGCCAAAGGTGTTTCTGTAGAGAATCTCAGTGTCAAGATCTATTTTAGCAAGGAAATGCTTCCCGAATCCAAAGACGTGAGAAAGGCCAACGCCAAGGAATTTAAACTTACAGACAAAAACGGCGACGCTATTCCTATCAAAGTTTATTACAGTCATAAAGAAGAAGGGCTTATGATGATAGTTTCGGATGTTATAGACTCAGATGTTACTATCGCCGGAAATACAAAGTATAAGCTTACTATAGGCGACGGCCTCCAGTCTACAGACGGCACCAGACTGGGAACCAAAGAAACCATTGAATTTAAAACGCTTGATCAATCCAAATCCACTACAGTATATACAATAATGATGGTAGTGATGATTGTCGGAATGATATTCTTTACCAGCAGAAGCGCAAAAAAAGCAGCCGAAAAAGAAAATGAACAGAAAAACAAAAAAGAAACCGTAAATCCATATAAAGAAGCCAAAAGAACAGGTAAATCTGTAGAAGAAATCGTGGAAAAAGACCAGAAGAAAAAGGCAAAACAAGCTGAAGCACTCGCTAAACAAAAAGCAAAAGAAGCCGAGCTTGATGCAGAATTTGAAGCTAAAGAAGCAAAAAAAGCAGCTAAAAGAAAAGCAGCTTCAACTAAAAAAGTTTCCGCGCCAAGGCCTATATCTGAAGCCGGAAGCCAATATAAAGTAAAAGTTATTAAGGCTCAGGAACAAAAGGGCAAAAAGAGCGCCACAAATCCTAAAAACCAGACAGGAAAACAAAAGAATTCCAAAAACAAGAAAAAATAACATAAGAAAATAGGTGAGCCAAAAGCTCACCTATTTTTTCAC